>NZ_JBHXLC010000010.1:0-193907 GCF_042721555.1 Gottfriedia sp. NPDC058432 | reverse complement strand
ACAATAATTATACAAGAAAAAAGTGAAGGCTTCCTCGATGAATCGAGAAAGCCTTCACTTTTTTAAACCACAAGGACTTTTTCAGTGGCCTCGGCGAGCCTGCGGGGTCTCAGCCTTCCCGCATATCCCATAGGAGTCGAGCACCCCTTTCGTTCCAATCAACTTATTCATCAAAAAAAGTTTGCAATAAAAGCTATTCAAATAGCCTTTACTTAGAGTGTCCTAACAGTTGTTTAAAAATCAGATTGTAGGTCAATTACTATCGAACATTAATTAATAAACTAATCAATTGAATTTGTTTTCTAAAAATTAGCTCAGAATAATTTTAACTTCTAAAAAAACTTACTAGTGTTATTGGAATCACAAAATTGATCAAACATATTAAAATCTAAAACCATTAATAGATAGATCATCCAAAAAATGATGATTTCATCATTAATAAATGTTCAATTAATGTCCGTTTACTCTATTGACCATTTTATATTTCAACATTCTGAGACCACATTTTTGTGGTCTTTTTCAGGCAATCAATATTTTACTAGTCAATTATTAATGTCATATTAAGCTGTTTTTGCGCCTCATATTTTATCCAATCTTTCCTCAATACACCGCAGTCTTTTATTCGAAGTAAACCCTATTGTTTTTTCATTAGTCTAACTTCATGGGCTTTCAACTATATATATAGTAATGAGATTTAAGTGAAAGATGGTGGGGTAGTATGACTAAACGAGATTATTTAATAAAACCGCTTGTAGGTGATAGTTATCCAACAATTGATCGAGGAGATACTATCTACCTATGGGACAAGCAAGGAAAGAAATATATTGATGGTTCTTCGGGTGCAGTTGCGGCAAGTATTGGTCATGGTGTAAAGGAAATAATTGACGAAATGGTAAAGCAAGCTTCTAAAGTGGCGTTTGTTTATCGATCACAGTTTACGAGTGAGGCGGCAGAACAATTAGCTGAAAAAATAAGTCAGCTAGCACCTGGAGATTTAAACTGGAGTTTTTTTGTTAATAGTGGTACTGAAGCAACTGAAACAGCTATGAAAATGGCAATACAGCATTTTCAAGAAAGAGGAATTCATACGAAAACGAAGATCATATCAAGAAGTATGAGCTATCATGGCATCACGATGGGATCCTTATCTATGTCAGGTCATCCTTTAAGGAGGAAACGTTTTACTAGTTTACTAGAGGATTATCCGATGGTTGAAGCGCCGTATTGTAAAAGGTGCCCATTTGAATTAGAGCCTGGAAATTGTGGTTTACTTTGTGCGACTGCACTTGATCGTACAATTCAGAAATTAGGTTCTGAAAATGTAGCGGCATTTATAGCTGAACCTATTGTTGGTGCGGCAGGTGCTGCGTTAACTCCTCCCAAAGGATATTATGAAAAAATTAAAGAAATTTGTGATAAACACGATGTACTACTTATTGCAGACGAAGTAATGACGGGAATAGGTAGAACTGGAGAAATGTTCGGAATGAATCATTGGAATTGTGTGCCTGATTTATTAGTCCTCGGTAAGGGATTGGCGGCTGGTTATACGCCAATTGCTGCAGCAATCGCAAGTGATCGTGTAATGCAACCTATTTTAGAAGGCAGTCGACTTGTTATGAGTGGCCATACGTTTAGTGCGAATCCTCTCTCTGCAAGTATAGCTTTAGCTGTTTTAAACTATGTCGAAAAAAATGGATTAGTACAAAATTCTAAAATACAAGGTGAAAAGATTAAATTAAAACTAAGAGAATGGCAGAAAGAGTATCCTTTTCTATTCGATATCAGGGGTGAAGGACTACTAATCGGTATAGAAATAGATGAAGATTTCTTTGATTGTAAAAGTGTAACAAATCGTGTAATTGAGATTGCTAAAAATCATGGATTATTACTCTATCCATCTGTTAGTGGTCCATATGGAAGATCTGAAAATAGTTTCTTGCTTTCTCCACCTTTAGTCATTACTGATGCGCAAGTAAATGAATTGCTAACTTTATTAAAGGAAGTATTTAATGAGCTAAATCAAGAAGCAAAGGAGATCGAATAATGGCAATCAATACTTTCGGGAAAATCATTAGTATTGAAGAAGCTTTGCTTTATTTTAAAGATGATATGGTGTTAATGTTCGGTGGGTTTGGAGGAATCGGTAATCCACCAACATTAATAAGGAGCATTTTAGAGAAAGGTGTGAAAGATCTTACTCTAATTGGAAATGACACGGGTTTTCCTGATGTTGGGGTCGGACAATTAGTGACGGCTAAAAGAGTAAAAAAAATGATTACAACGCATATTGGATCAAATCCGAATGCTGGAAAGCAAATGACAGATGGTACGTTAGAAATAGAGTTTAGTCCTCAAGGTACATTTATCGAACGGATTCGAGCGGGTGGAGTTGGATTAGGTGGCGTTTTAGTAGATATTGGGATTGATAGTGTAATAGATGTTGATAAACAGAGAGTGAATGTATTTGGAAAAGAGTATTTAGTTGAAACTCCTCTCATTTCAGATGTTTCAATTGTATATGCGAAAAAAGCAGATCCTTTTGGGAATTTAGTTTTTGATAAAAGTGCTCGCAATACGAATCCTTACGTAGCAATGGCCGGAAAAATCACAATTGCTGAAGTTGAAGAAATTGTTCCTTTAGGAGCATTAGAACCTGAAGAAATTATCGTACCTGGCGCTTTCGTTAACCACATCGTTCAATCGGAAGGGGTGAATTGGAAGTGGGTTTGGGAAAAATAAATCCAAGGGAAATGATGGCAAAACGTGCAGCAAAAGAAGTAAAGAGCGGTATGATTGTGAATCTTGGGATTGGAATTCCTTCACTCATCCCAAATTACTTACCAGAGGATTGTCGGGTAATGTTCCATGCAGAAAATGGCGTGTTAGGTTTAGGCCCTACTCCACAAAAAGGTGAAGAAGACGAGAATTTATGTAATGCTGCAGGATTACCTGTAACATTAATTCCAGGTTCCAGTTATTTTGATAGTAGCATAGCCTTTGCGATTATTCGAAAAGGTTTATTAGATTTAACCGTACTAGGAGCCCTCGAAGTTAGTAAAAATGGCGATTTAGCAAATTGGATTGTTCCTGGTAAAAGAGTACCAGGAATTGGTGGAGCAATGGACTTAGCTCAAAAATCAAAAAAAGTAATTGTTTTAATGAACCATACTAATAAAAATGGTGACCCTAAAATAGTCTCTGAATGTACACTTCCTCTTACATCTCCATGTTGCGTTGATTTAATCATTACTGAAATGGCCGTAATTGAAGTTAAAAAAGAAAGTGGAGAGCTTTGGTTAAATGAAGTAATGTCTCCATATTTAGTCAGCGATGTAATTGAGAAAACTGGTGCCCCACTATTTGTGAACCCAAATGTTATTGTTCATCGTTGGGAGTGATCGAAATTGTATTTGAAAACTAAAATTAATGCCTACATTCATAAAAATAAGAACAAAGCAATTGAATTACTTCAGAATCTTGTTCAAGAAAAAAGTGTTTCAGGAAATGAAGCTGATGCACAAAAAATTATCTCAAATTATTTACAGAATCTTGGATTAGTGATTGATCGCTTTGAGCCGTCAATTGAGGAATTAGCTAAATCATCCTATTTTATTTCAGAACGAACTTCATTTGAAGAAAGTCCGAATATAGTTGCAATCTTAAAGGGGACAGGAAATGGAAGATCAATTATATTAAATGGACATATAGATGTAGTTCCTGAAGGTGAAATAAGTAGTTGGGAGCGCCATCCGTATAGCGGTGAAATCGTAGGGAATCGCTTATATGGTAGGGGAACAACAGATATGAAGGGCGGTAATGTTGCTGCACTATTTGCGATTGAGGCGATAAAAAAATGTAATATTCCACTTAAAGGCGATATCTATTTTGAAAGTGTTATTGAGGAGGAAAGTGGAGGGGCAGGTACGCTAGCAACAATATTACGGG
Organism: Gottfriedia sp. NPDC058432; assembly: GCF_042721555.1. Classification (NCBI taxonomy): domain Bacteria; kingdom Bacillati; phylum Bacillota; class Bacilli; order Caryophanales; family Bacillaceae; genus Gottfriedia; species Gottfriedia sp. NPDC058432. The sequence continues at coordinate 189,959 of NZ_JBHXLC010000010.1, read as the reverse complement.
GATACGTTGCAGATGCTGTCCTTATTCCAGAACCAACTAAAATGAAAATATTTCCGAAACAACAAGGCAGTGTTTGGTTTCGAGTAAAAGTAAAAGGTAAAGTTGCCCACGGTGGAACTAGGTATGAAGGTGTTAGTGCAATTGAAAAAAGTATAATGGTTATAAATCATATAAATCAATTAGAAAAAGTTCGAAATACAAGATTACTAGATGATCCTCTATACAAAAATGTGCCAATTCCAATACCGATTAATATCGGAAAAATAAATGGCGGTACTTGGCCCTCCTCGGTCTCCGATTTAGTTACTCTTGAGGGAAGACTAGGTGTTTCACCAAATGAAACAATCGAAGAAGCTAAACTTGAAATAACGAGGTGGCTTAAAACACTCTCATTAATTGATGATTGGTTTATTGAAAATCCGGTTGAAGTTGAATTTTTTGGAGCAAGATGGTTACCAGGTAGTATCGATCTTGGGCATCCATTTATGGAATCTCTAAAGAAATCCTATCAATATGTTTATAAAAATGAGCCGATTATTGAAGCCTCCCCATGGGGTACGGACGGCGGATTATTTACACAAATAAAACAAATACCTACGATTGTGTTTGGACCAGGGGAAACGAAGGTTGCTCATTATCCAAATGAATACATTGATTTAGATGAATTATTTCGTTGTGCGGAGGTAATTGCCCACACTTTACTAGATTGGTGTGGGGTAGAAGAATAAAAATCATTATACTAAATTAATTGTTAAAACAAGAACAGAAGACTAATCACATCGACAATGTAGCTATACAAAAGAAGCTGAAGTCCAAAAATATTTTCACGGAAATAATATGAGCTTTTTTTTGAGTCTAAATTGATAAAAAAATTGATTTATTGCACTTATACATTTGCCATGCCAAGAGTATTATGAATGATTGCTTTATTCCATCAATTAGGATACAAAGACAATATTAATTACATTATTTATAAAATTGAAGATATGAATCTATGGGTAAAAATTTTGACTGAAAAATGATTAAAAATAATTATATAATGTTAAGGGCTAACTTTAGGGTTAGTCCTTTTCTCTTGTTTAAAAATAGTGTTATATAATCAGCAAGTGATAAACGTTCAACTCTAATCAAATGAAATGGGCATTTTTTTTCTTAACAAGATGATGGTAATTGTTGAAGGAGCAACACTAGAATGACAATCTAATGGTTTATTTTAATCTAGTATTTGCCCCTAGAACAGTTCCTAAGGTAACAATATATTATTTTTAGAAAATTTAGAATTTAATCTTGAATAAAAGAATAAACTTTAATATAATGAAAAAAAAGGAAATCCTTCAAAAAGTGAATGGGAGATTAGGAATGGAAGAATTAAAACAAAAAGTTCAAGATGAGTTTGATAACTTTTCGAAGGGTTTAAAAAAGGTCGCGAAATATTTCCTTGCAAATCCGGAAGACTTCGCAATGGACTCAGGTGTTCAAGTTGGACAAAAGATTAATGTAAGCGAAACGACTGTTATTCGATTTTGTCATGCTCTAGGCTATAGTGGCTTTAGTCCATTGCAAAGGGATATCCAGAGCCGACTGTTGAATCGTAAAAGCAGTTTAGTTGAATATCATTCCGTGAAAAACAAGATGGACATGGATCGAGATTTTTCTAAGAAAATGATGCAAAAGGACGCAGAGTTAATATTGCAAACTGCTGAAGTACTAAACGAAGAGGAATTTAATGTGGCAGTAGAACGATTAAGTCAAGCTGAAAGGATCCTTGTTTCTGGTACCCGTTCTTCTCATGCAATGGCACATTGGTTTTCGTTTGCACTTGAACTCATTCGAGGGAATGTTAGGATGTTTAGACCAGATACGGATGATATTGTTTTACGCATGGGTGAAATGAATGAAAATAGTACTTTCGTAGCATTTTCATTCCATCGGTATGCAATAGAAACAATTAATATGGCTAGGGAAGCGAAATTGCGGGGGGCGTTTGTGATTAGTTTTACCGATTCCGAGGTTGCACCGATTCGAGAATATACTGATGTATTATTTACGGTGCAGCTACCGATCAAGTCAACACTAGATGTTAGTCCGGCAGTTTTTTCTCTTATGAATTCTTTACTTGGTGGAGTAGTTGTCAAAAATTCTGATCAGTTTATGAAGCGTACAAAGGCATATGAGAATTTTCATTTGGACCATTTCTTTGGGGAATAAAGGCTATCTTTTTATTAGATAATACCTTCACCTTCCTCTTAATTTTATAAAGAAAGTGGGTATGAAAATGTTTCAAATTAAACGATTGGAGGATATTGCTGAAATAGAATCCATTCAACGAATTGAAAAAGAAGTGTGGAATATGTCACCGATACCTATTCACCAAACATATACAGCATCTCATAATGGTGGGTTGATTTTAGGAGCTTTTCACGATCAACAATTAATAGGGTTTCAATATAGCTTTCCAGGGTATATGGACGGTAGATCCTATTTATGCTCCCATATGCTAGGAGTTTTACCTACCTATCAAAAAAGTGGATTAGGTAAAAAATTGAAAGAGGCACAGCGGAAGTATGCCTTAGAAATGGGCTATTCATTGATTGTTTGGACATTTGATCCATTAGAGAGTGTTAATGCTTACTTAAACCTAAATAAGCTAAAGGGGATTGGTGCTACCTACATCGAAAATCATTATGGCGAGATGACTGACTCACTAAATAAAGGACTGCCTACTGATCGTTTTTTAGTAGAGTGGTGGATTCGTAGTGATCATGTATGTAAGGCCCCAAGTAGGGTCGACTTACAGGGGTACAAACCATTAGTAGAAACAAAGCTTGATAACTTTGGTTTTCCGACAATTAGTAGAGAATATGAAATCGATTTAACGGAAGGTATTTATGCAGTTCCAATACCTGAAGAATTTCAACAAATAAAAAATAAAAGACCTGAGCTTGCAATGGAATGGCGGTACAAAACTAGAAAATGGTTCCAAAAATTGTGTGAAAATGGCTTTGCTGCTAGTGATGTAATCCGAAATCCAGAAGGAAGAGTAAGTTATTATATTTTTGAAAAACGTGAAAAATTATCTATTTAAGCTTCTAAACTCTTTTAAGGAGGAGAGATTTTTTGTGGTTAATTTTCGAAATAGTGCATTAACAATTGATGGGCACTTTGATATTTTAATGGATGTTCAGATCCAACGGGAAAAAGGAAGAAAAAAAGTAATTGAAACAGATTATTATCCTAGGTTTGTAAAAGGCGGAATTAATGTTATTATCGCTTCCATATTTATAGAAAGTGCATTTTTACCAGAAATGGCACTTCGCAAAGCATTAAGTCAAGTAAGTGCGCTTTATGAAGAAGTGAAAGAGTCTCCTGATAAATTAATGATCTGTTATAACGGAGCTGACATGGATCTTGCAAAGGAACAAGGAAAGATTGGTTTCTTACTCTCTCTTGAAGGAGCAGAACCGATCGGAACAGATCTTAGTTTATTACGAGTTTTTTATGAATTAGGGGTTCGTAATCTGGGACTGGTTTGGAGCAGGAGAAATGCGGTAGGGGATGGGAGTTTCTTTCAGCCGGTCCCTGAAGGAAGAAAGGGGGGGATTTCAAGCTTTGGAGTTAAGGTGATTAAAGAGGCAGAAAGACTAGGTATATCTATTGATGTATCGCACTTAAATGATGAAGGCTTCTGGGATGTCATTGAAATTTGTGAAACGCCAGTTATTGCTTCCCATTCCAATGCACGCTCGATTTGCTCAACAATGAGAAATTTGACGGATGAACAAATGATGGCAATTGCTTCCACAAATGGTGTAATTGGGCTTAATGCTGCTAGTATGCTAGTTTCTGAAGATGATTCTAAAAGTAATATTGTGCAGCTCGTTAATCATTTAGATCATCTTGTGGATGTAGCAGGAATTGAACATGTAGGAATAGGGTTAGACCTTTGTAATGACTTTATGAAATACCTATCACAAGATGATTTAGCTAGTTTGCCAAGAGTACCCTTCGATGTGATTGATGGCCATGACCAATTACCTCTTTTTATCGAAGAGCTAATGAATCGAGGGTATAAGGAAGTCGAAATAACAGCGATATTAGGAGGTAATTTTAGAAGGATTTATTAATAAAGTGAAAGGTTTTTACAAACCAGTTCACTTTCATAGGAGGTTTTAGAATGACCTATAGTCCAATCTCGATTCGGCAAATTACGTTGAACCGATTAAAAATGAAGTTAAATGATCCTTTCACCACAAGCTTTGGGACCTTTCAAGAAAAAGAGTTTTATGTCATTGAAGTAGAAGATGAGGATGGGAACATTGGGTTTGGAGAATCCGTTGCCTTCTCTAGTCCTTGGTATAGTGAGGAAACCGTTAAAACCAATAAACATATTATGGAAGATTTTCTCATTCCATTATTGTTTGATGCTCCTATTTATCACCCTGATGAAGTGTCTGAACGTTTCCAACCTATTAGAAAAAATAATATGGCAAAGGCTGGACTAGAAGGAGCAGTTTGGGATCTTTTTGCTAAACGACGAAAATTACCCCTCTATCAAGCACTTGGGGGAAATAAAGATAAAATCGATGTTGGAATAAGTATCGGTCTTCAGCCAACAGTAAAAGAACTTCTTGAAATCGTGGATTCTCGTGTCAATGAAGGATATAAACGGATAAAGTTAAAAATTAAACCTGGGTCCGATTACGACATGTTAAAAGAAGTAAGAAGGGAATTTCCACATATTTCAATGATGGCTGATGCAAATTCTGCTTATACTTTATCTGATATAGAGTTATTAAAAAAACTCGATGAATTTAATTTAACGATGATTGAACAACCTTTAAGTCATGATGATATTATTGACCATGCCAAATTGCAACAACAGCTAGTAACGCCTATTTGTTTGGATGAAAGTATACACTCACTAGAAGATGCTAAAAAAGCAATAGAATTAGGTAGCTGTCGAATTATTAATATTAAAATTGGGCGTGTTGGCGGACTAACTGAAGCTAAAAGGATACACGATTATTGTTTAATGAAAGGAATTCCTGTATGGTGCGGAGGTATGCTTGAAGCTGGCATTGGACGTGCTCATAATATCGCCTTAACATCATTAGATCAGTTTATTTTACCAGGAGATACTGCTGCTTCGGCAAGTTACTGGGAGCGAGATATTATCGATCCTGAGGTAATAGTAGACCAAGGAGTTATTCAAATTCCACAGAGATTCGGAATCGGCTATGACATAAATCGAGAGGCGTTAGAATACTATTGCGTCGAAAAAAATGTGTTCATAGAATCGAATTACAAAGTAAAAACTTAAAATTATGAAAAGTCAGAAAATATATTGACTAGAAATTCTAAGAGACTATATAATAAGTAAAAAGGAAATTCTTTATAATTCATAAAAATGAAGTATTTACTTTTTTTGAAGAAGTACTAATCACTTTAATTAAGTTAAAAAAACAACTTGAATCTTCTACTAATCAACTAATCAACTAATCAACTAATCAACTAATCTACCCCAAAAAATCTTACTTTTGTACAAGTAATGTTTCTACCCATTTATTCGAAAATCTAACACTGTAAAGAGATTAACTTAAATTCTAGTAGTCACACCTAAAGTTAACTAATTTTAGGTTTAATAAAATATTAAGGGAGAGTGCTGTAATGGGACACAATGTTATGAAAAAAGTAAAAGAGTTTGAGGTTTATTGCAATGAAATAGTAGAGAAGTATCAAATTCCTGGCTATGTTCTTGGTCTAGCTAAAAATGGTGAATTATTTTATGAAAGCGGTTTCGGTTACCGTGATAAAGAAAATGAATTAGCATTATCCTCTGACACAGTACTTGGAATTGGCTCTGTAACTAAATCATTTACTTGTGTAGCAATTCTCCAATTACAAGAGGCAGGGAAATTATCGGTTCAGGATCCTATTATTAAATATTTACCTGAGTTTAAGACAAGCAATGATGAATATACAAAGCAGATGACGCTCCACCATTTTATGACGCATTCAGCAGGACTTCCACCAATTCCAAGTCTTTATGGTGCTATGAGTAAAACACTAGCATTAGATCCAAAATTTGATGACGACAATGAGGAACAAAAATCTCCTGATATTCCATACATTGCTACATACGAAGAATTAATGGAAACAATCGCTAAAGGTGAATATACACTGCTTGGTGCTCCAGGTACTGAATTTAGTTATTCTAATGACTGTTATGCTTTACTCGGTGCTGTTGTGGAGAGAGTCAGCGGTATAACTTATGAGCAGTACATGAAGGATTTTATATTAGATCCTGCTGGTATGAAGAATAGTGTCTTCCATCTTTATGAATTGGAAGGGCACGAAGATATTTCAAACTTATATGCTTCTAGAAAAAAAGATGATGAGACGATTGTGTTTGAGTCAAATAACCCATGGGATGCACCATCGATGCGTGCAGCAGGATTCTTAAAATCAACTGTAAACGATATGCTGAAATATGCAGAAATCTTCCGAAATGAAGGCAAAGTAGGAGATGCTCAAATTTTGACACCTGAGAGTGTTGAAGCCATGACTACTCCATATATTCAATGTGGATATACTGAATTCTATGGATACGGAGTAATGATTCATCCAGATTTCTATGGATATAAACTTGTTGAACATGGCGGTTCTATTAAAGGGGTATCAGCTCAATTGAATATTATCCCTGAGTTAGGTTTAACTGGTTTTTCGAATGCTAATTTAATAGGCGTTCCTTCTAAGAAACTTTTAAATAGCGCTTTTGCTGATTATTTGGAAAAACCATTAAAATCTTCACATTTAAACATATCGGAAATACATTTAGATGTAGATCAATTACAAGAATATGTTGGGAAATTTGTTTCAGGTGAGGGTGGAAAGGTTGAATTTTCTATCAATGATGATGGAAAACTTTGTGCTCAAATGGAAGGGATGGTAGACTCGCTAGTAAAACCGATTGAGGAAGACTGGTTTTTATTTGAAATGAGAGAAGATGAATATTCTATTCAATTTAAACGAGACGAAGAAGGAAAAATTATTCGTTGTGTATTTGGATTCAGACAATTAGTAAAAACGGAATAAGGAGGCTAATCAATTGCGTACAAAAACTGCACGTAAAATATTCCCAAGATTCGCACTGTTATCAGTGAGCGTTCTTACTATTTTTGCATTGACTGCATGTAATTCTACTGACCAAGCATCAACGAGTAATAAGAAAAATACGACAAATACTTCAGTTGCACCACAAACAGGTGGAACGATTACAGTGGGGCTTTCGCAAGAACCAGATACTCTTGATATTCAAAAAACAGCAATGAGTACAGCCGATGAAATTTCAAATCGTTTAGGAAATACACTTTTAACTCTTGACCCGAAAACGAATGAAATTGCTCCAGGTCTTGCAGAAAGCTACCAAGTATCAAATGATGGTAAAACGATTACGTTTAAAATTCGTCAAGGTGTTACATTTCATGATGGGTCGCCTTTAACATCAAAGTCATTTAAAGAAACATTTGACCGTATGTTAAATCCTGCCACTGGTGCACCTTTAGTTAGCTTTTTAGCTGGTGTAAAATCAGTTTTGACTCCAGACGATCAAACACTAGTCGTTGATTTGGAACAACCATCGGCACCTTTTTTAAATAACTTAACAACTGGGTTTTTACAGCCATTATCTGTATCCGCTATCAATAAGGATGGAGCTAATTATGGAAGGAACCCTGTCGGAGTTGGTCCTTGGAAGTTTGAGAAATGGACAACGGGACAATCTGTTACATTAGATCGAAATAATGATTATAATTGGGCGCCATCCTTTTTTGCAAATAAAGGAAAGGCTTACCCAGATAAATTAGTGTATAAATTTATTACGGATCCACAAACGATGCTGGCTGCTCTTGATAGTGGTTCGATTGATGTCCTAGTAAATGCAGCTCCAAAAGATGCTGAAAGATATCGCAAGAATGATAAGTTTCAAGTCCTCGATGCTGATCAACAAGGGCTAGGATTATTCTTAGAGATGAATCTTGATAACGAATTGTTAAAGGATAAAAATGTGAGAACAGCATTGAATATGGCTATTAACAAAAATGCCATCATTAAAGCAGCTCTTAATGGTGAAGGAACAGCAGCATATGGACCACTTTCATCCTCTATTTTTGGATATGATCCGAATGTAAAAGAATATGGTATTAAATACAATAAAGATGAAGCTATCAAACTATTAGAAAGCTCAGGCTGGAGTAAAAATAGTCAAGGTATTATGGAGAAAAACGGAAAGAAACTAGAGTTTGATCTTTCAGTCTATAGTACACAAAGTCAAGCTGCACAAATCGTTCAAGCGATGTTAAAGGATATAGGCGTTATTATTAATATTAAACAAATGGAAACAGCAACCCTAATTCAAAAAGCATCTAAAGGAGAATTCGATCTTTCATTCTTAAGTTATTCTTATTCTGATCCTGACATTCTTTATATGCTATTCCATTCAAGTCAAATTGGTGGATTAAATCACATTCGAGTGAAAAATCCAGAGCTTGATGCTTTATTAGAAAAAGGCAGAACAACTACCAATGCTGAGGAAAGAAAGCAAATTTATGCTGACGCTCAAAAGTTGATTGTTGAAAATGCTTACTGGGTGCCAATCTATTCTCCTAAAGTGTTTTATATTGCCAATAAGAGAGTACATGATATCAAACTTCAGTCAACGAATATACTTTTAAATGATAGTTGGGTGAGTAAGTAATGACTCAATACATTCTAAACCGGATCATTTCAGCCATCATTGTTATCTTTGGTATCTCGATCCTCTCATTTTTTCTAATACACTTGATACCTGGAGATCCAGTCAAAATAATGCTCGGTTTAAATGCATCACCGGAACAAGTAGCAAAACTAACACACCATTTGGGGCTGGATAAGCCCCTTTTGGTTCAATATTTACAATACATTAATAATGTTTTTCACGGCGATTTTGGGACATCCTTGAAAACCGGTAGACCGGTATTGACTGAAATCTTAGATCGTTTTCCTGAAACAATAAAGTTAGCAGCATCTGGGATGATATTTGCCGTCATTATTGGAATCGCGTTGGGTGTTTTAGCAGCGAAATACAAGGATACGATAATCGATACATTTTGTACTGGCTTAGCAACCTTAGGCGTATCTATTCCGAGCTTTTGGTTAGGAATCTTATTAATTTTAGTATTTTCGGTGAAATTAAGCTGGTTTCCTATAGCTGATGGAACTGGATTCAGATCACTCATTCTACCTGCTATTACTTTAGGAGTAGTCATGTCTACTATGATTAGTAGATTAACTAGAAATGGAATGGTGGAGGTTTTATCAAATGACTTTATTCGTACTGCACGATCGAAAGGTCTAGAGGAGCGTCATATATTATTCCGCCATGCTTTTAGAAATGTGCTTATTCCAATCATTACTGTTATTGGATTGCAAATAGCAGCGCTACTTGGTGGTACGGTGATTATCGAGCAAGTCTTTAATTGGCCAGGTTTAGGTACACTATCCATTGGTGCAATAATGTCAAGGGATTTTCCGATGATTCAGGGTACTGTCTTATTTATGGGAGCTGTTTACGTTAGCGTTAATATATTAGTAGACATCGTTTACAGTTTAATCGATCCACGTATTAAATTGAATGAAAAGGGTGAAGGGTAATGGCGAAATTGAGTGAGGCATATAAACCAATTGAGGCTCCCACTCTACGTAGGAAACCTAAACTTATTAAACTCACAACTTTCCATAAAATTCTTAGCTATAAGCGGGCTAAATACTGCTTAATTTTCTTACTATTAATTGTTTTAATTGGCATCTTTGCCCCATTTATTGCACCTTATAATCCTGAGAAGCCGTTCTATGATGCCATTTTACAAGCTCCAAATAAGGAGCACATTTTTGGAACGGATTCATTAGGAAGGGACGTATTTTCGCGGTTAGTTTATGGAGTTCGCGTTACTTTAACTGTATCCACACTGGCTTTAGGGATCACTTTAGTTGCTGGTACGTTTATAGGGTTAATTAGTGCATATATTGGCGGACTTGTTGATAACATTTTAATGCGTATCATGGATGTCTTGTTAGCTTTACCGAGCATTGTTTTAGCTCTTGCCATTGTCGCGATATTAGGGCCAAGCCTTACAAATGCCATGATTGCTGTTGGAATCGCTTCAATACCGGGCTTTGCTAGATTAACTAGAGGTGCTGTATTGACGGTGAAATTTTCTGATTTCGTCGAAGCAAGTCGCTCGATCGGTAGCTCAAATAGCTGGATTTTGAGAAGACAAATTTTACCCAATATTTTTGGGGTTCTACTTGTTTATACAACTTTATTTATCGGTGTTGCCATTTTAGATACAGCTGGACTTAGTTTCATTGGTCTCGGTGCCCAACCGCCGACTCCTGAATGGGGAACCATGCTCAGTGAGGGGAAGCAATATATTAATGACGCTTGGTGGTTAGCTACATTCCCTGGTCTAGCGATTACGGCAGTTGTGTTTTCAGTTAATTTTTTAGGTGATGTTTTGAGAGATGTATTTGATCCAAAAGCATCAGGGTAACGAGAAGGAGAGGGCGATTATGTCTAATGTACTAGAAGTAAGAGGCCTTACCACGGAATTTAAAAGTAAGCATGGTTCGCTTAAGATCATAGAGAACATTGACCTTACTGTAAAAAAAGGTGAGATACTTGGGATAGTTGGAGAATCGGGCTGTGGTAAGAGTGTGACTTCACTTTCTATCCTTCAGCTATTAGATAAAAAGGCTAAGATTGCTAGTGGTAGCGTTACATTTAATAATAGTAACTTAGTAGATAAAACTGAAAAAGATATGAGGAAAATAAGAGGTAATGAAATATCTATGATTTTTCAAGATCCTATGACATCTCTTAATCCTGTTTTAACGATTGGAATTCAAATAGGCGAAGTGATTCAAAAGCATCAAAAATTAACTGGATCAAATTTGAAGGAAAAGGTTGTACATTTATTACAATTAGTTGGAATACCACGTCCAGAAGCCATCTATCACGAATACCCACACCGTTTATCGGGAGGAATGAAGCAGCGTGTCATGATTGCCATGGCTATATCTTGTAATCCATCACTTTTAATTGCTGATGAACCAACCACTGCACTTGATGTAACAATTCAAGCTCAAATATTAGCTTTACTTAAATCCCTAAAAGATGACTTACATATGTCGATTTTGCTTATTACACATGATCTTGGAGTAGTAGCAGAGATGTGTGATCGAGTAGTAGTAATGTACGCTGGACAAGTTGTGGAAACAACGGATACAAGGACACTTTTGCGTAATCCTAGGCATCCTTATACAATCGGGTTGATTCAATCCACTCCTCATCAATCTAAAGGCGAAAAACGTCTAAAATCGATCCCGGGTCAAGTTCCAACTCCTGACAACTATCCAAAAGGTTGTCGTTTTGCTGACAGATGTCCAAAGGTATTAGGAATATGCAGAAATAGCCTTCCACCACTTATCGAAGTTGATAATCAAACATCTTGTAGATGTTGGTTGGTACAACAAAAGGAGACGTTCGTATGACAGCCCCCCTCTTACAAGTGAAACAGTTAGAAAAAAAGTTTAAGACCAATAAATCTTGGTTTAAACCTCCTCAATATGTACGTGCAGTAAATGGGGTTAGTTTGAATCTAAATCAGGAGGAGACCCTCGGGATCGTTGGAGAATCCGGTTGTGGAAAATCAACAACTGGTAGATGCTTATTACGCCTTATTGAACCCACAAGTGGAGAAGTATTTTTTCAAGGAACAGATATTACTAAACTTAGTAAAAAAGAAATGAATAAATTTCGTAAGGATATTCAGATGGTATTTCAAGATCCAATGGCTTCCTTAAATCCGAAACTGACAGTGAGAGAAATTCTATCTGAACCTTTAATAGCTAATCGAGTTCCAAGGAAAGAACATGATGGTTTAATTAAAGATACTCTTAGTTTAGTAGAACTATCTGAAAGCTATTTATCGAGATATCCACATGAACTTTCTGGTGGACAACGCCAACGTATTGGGATTGCGAGGGCGATTATTATAAGACCAAAGGTAGTCATACTTGATGAACCTGTTTCTGCACTTGATGTTTCAGTTCAGTCTCAAATTCTTAATTTATTACAAGACTTACAAGAAGAACTAGGTCTTTCATATATATTCATTTCACATGATTTGAGTGTAGTTGAACATATCGCACATCGAGTTGGTGTGATGTACCTAGGGGAAATCGTAGAAATTGCAGATAAGGAACAATTATTTAAAAAACCTCTGCACCCATATACGCAAGCATTAATCTCTGCTATTCCAAAGACGGATCCAGACGAACAGAAAGAGCGTGTCATTCTTACGGGGGAGTTACCTTCGCTAGACAACCCACCAAGTGGATGTTCTTTTCATCAACGATGCATTTATGCTATGGATTCCTGTAAAACAGTTAAGCCTCAAATGAAAGAAGTAGACGGAAGAAGAGTTGCTTGTCATTTGTACAATGAAGAGAATAAACGATGATTAATGGATAGTGAAGCCAAATATTTGGATTCACTATCTTCATTTTGGAGGAGATATAAATGAGTTTAAGACTAACTATACCTGAAGATATTTATCGATTTGAATGGCCAAGTAATCCTGTAATTTCACCTGATGGGAAACATGTAATCTATGAAAAAACGAAAGCACGTCAGAATGAAAATGACTATGAATCCCATTTGTTCTTATCTAATATAGAAGGAAAAACGGATGAGCAACTAACGACGAACGGAACAAGTAATACTTATCCTATATGGTCGCCAAAAGAAAACTCCATTGCATATCTATCTAATTGTAGTTATGGTTCGCAAATTTGGGTTTTATCGTTAGACAGTGGGAAGGAGACCTGTCTAACTAAATTTAAACATGGCATTAGCTCAATTGTTTGGTCACCAAATAGTGATCTAATTTATGGTTTAGTGCCAGTAGCGCAAAACGGAGAAGTAGAAGTGTTTGATGAAAATATAAGTGAAGCGGAAGCCAGTGATGAAATCAATGGTCGAAAAAAGCTATGGCTAGAAAGTTCAAAACATTTCAATAAGCTTTATTACAAAAATGATGGGATTGGATTACAAACGCAATTCATTCGCCAACTTGTTTCGATAAATGTTAAAACTGGTGAGTTCAAACAATTAACAAATAGGCAAAATCATCTATCAAATCCTGCTATCTCACCGAATGGGAAATATATTTCTTTTACTTCCTTTAATGATGGAGAGAGTGGTCTTTATGGGGGAAGAATCTACTCTATACCTACTCATGGTGGAGAAGAAAAGTTAGTGTATCCTGAAGCAAATGCGCATTCGCCATCGTATTCACCTGATGGAAAATGGATTGCGTTTTTTTCATACCGTCATAATCAAATTCAATTATTCCTTATTCCAGCTGATGGAGGAGATGCAAGATGTTTAAGCAAACAATATCATGATACGCTAAATGATATGATTTTTACTGATATGCGCTTTTTGAAGAGTCCTTTAAAACCTGAGTGGTCCCAAAATGGAAAGTACGTTTTTTGCCTCGGAACTCGTGAAGGTAGAAATGAAATTGTCCGATTTGCTGTGGAAGATTCAGATGGAAGAGGGCTGATTGTAGTTGGCGGGGACAGAACTATTTTTCATTTCTCTTACAATGGGGATCAAACATTTGTTGTAGCCTATTCGTCTGTTGAACACCCTGGAAAAATTGCTGTGGTTAATGTTGAGAAAGATACAGGAAATCATTATAAAAAAAGAGAACCATCAGAAGAGTTTTCTATTCCAGAAGCACCTTCCCTTTCAACAAACGAAGTACGATTAGATCACTGTAATGATGCCTTTTTATCTGAGGTAAAGGTTGTTAAACCAGCAGTCTTTTCGTATCTTTCAAAGGATGATTGGCAGATTCAAGGATTTGTTCTTAAGCCAGCTAATTTTGAAGAAGGGAAAAAATACCCCGTATTATTAGATATTCATGGTGGTCCCCATTCCTCGTTTGGCTATACTTATTTTCACCAAATGCAACTATTTTCTGCAAAGGGTTTTGCTGTTGTCTACCTTAATCCACGAGGGACATCTGGGTTTGGTACAGATTTTACGAATGCTGTGTGTGGTGATTATGGCGGGAAGGATATGAATGACCTTTTAAATGGGTTAAACGAGGCCTTACGTCATTTTGATTTTCTTGATAAAAACAAGGTGGCAGTCAATGGGATTAGTTATGGTGGATTTATGGTCAATTGGCTAGTTACAAATACGGATCAATTTTTTGCTGCCGTATCAGAAGGCTGTATTTCTAACTGGGTGTCAATGTATGGTACTAGTGATATTGCCCCTGAATTTCTTGAAGTAGAGTTTTTTGGGAAAACGGATGTAGAATCACTTTGGAAACGCTCACCACTTGCTTATGTGGAAAATGTGAATACGCCACTTTTGCTTCTTCATAATGAGAGCGATTTAAGATGTCCTATAGAACAGGCTGAACAGTTTTACTCACAAATAAAGCGTAGGGGAGGAGAGGTTCAATTTACTCGGATACCGAACTCAAGCCACGCACTCCTTCAAACAGGAAAACCGACGCTACGAATTGAAAGGTTAGAAGCCATTCTAGATTTTGTAACCTCACATTTACCAGAATAAATTGCAAAAGGGAGATTGGCTAATTATGAATAAGATTAATACATGGGTTTCTAAGCATGAAGAATCCATAAAAACTACTTATCATTACCTTCATAATCATGCTGAAATTAGTTGGAAAGAGGTTGAGACAACTAAGTTCTTATGTAAACAATTAGAAAAATTGGATATTCCATACGAAACATTCGAGGACATAACGGGTGTCGTTGGATACTGGGGAAATAAAAATGAAGGACCAACAATCGGGATTAGATCAGATATGGATGCTTTGTGGCAGCTAGTGGATGGAGAATGGAAAGCGAATCATTCTTGTGGTCATGATGCTCATATGACCATGGTCCTTTATGCCATTACTTGTTTGAAGGAAATTGGTTATGAACCTAAAGGATTGATAAAAATAATCTTTCAACCAGCAGAGGAAACAGGGAAAGGTGCCAAAGCAATAATTGAAAGAGGTGTTCTAAATGACGTGAAACTCTTACTCGGTCTTCATGTACGTCCTATTCAAGAATTGAAATTTGGAGAAGCGGCACCTGCTATCTATCATGGGGCTACTACTTTATTAAAAGGGAACATTAAAGGACTACAGGCTCACGGTGCTAGACCCAATCTTGGTATAAATGTAGTCGATTCACTTGGAGCAATCATTCAAGCAGTCAATGCGATAAAGGTAGACCCATCTGTTTCTGCATCTGCAAAGCTGACTATGGTTAAGGCCGGTGGAGATAATGTAAATATCATCCCAGACTATGCTGAGTTCGGAATTGATGTTCGAGCAGAACGAAATGATATAATGAAAGAGCTAATTAAAGATATTGAACAAGCGGTTTTTGCAGCTGGAACGGCCAATCATGCAGAAGTTTCTATGGAAACCATTGCAGAAATGGTGGCTGCAGAAAAGAGTCCCCTTATGGAAGAGGTTATAAAAGCGGCAATCGTGGAAGCGATGGGAGTTGAAGGTTTGGCACCAGCGGTTATTACTCCTGGAGGAGAGGACTTTCACTTTTACAAAACAAACTTCCCTCATATACAAACAACAATGGTTGGCTTAGGAACAGATTTGGAGCCGGGCCTACATCACCCGAATATGAGCTTTAATCTAGATTCTCTGTCAAACGGCGTTAAAATCTTAAGTACTGCTATAATCAAAATGTTGACATTATCACAATAAATGGATGAGGACTCGGTTGTTTACGAGTCTTTTTTATTTTGTAAGAGAATTAATTATACTAGGGACTGAATTTGGAACACTAATAGAAAAAGATAAAGGGAGGATTTTTATGCGAAAAATAACTTTATTTTTTCTATGTCTATTTTTGTGGATACAGTTGCCAGAAAAGACACATGCTGCAGACAAAATTCCAATTTTAATTTATCATAATATTGATGAGTTTACGGGTCATGGAGTAAGGGATTTATTTGTTTCACCAGAGAATTTCGAAAAACAAATAATTTATTTACGTGATCATGGCTTTACGCTTTTAACGTTTGAACAATGGGGAGACCGTAATAAAGTAAAGAAACCGATCTTTATTACGATTGATGACGGTTATAAAAATAACTTAAATGTATTAAAAATCTTTCAAAAATTGAAATCGGATACGTTTACACCAAAAGCAACTATATTTGCGATATCCGACTATATTGGATGGCCGGATCGTCTTTCAAGTGCGGAGTTAAAAAAGATGTCTGATTCAGGGATGTTTTCAATCCAATCGCACACTGCAACCCATCCAGATTTAAGGAAGATAGATGATTACAAGCATGAATTGAAAGATTCAAAAGATAAGATCCAATCAATTACTGGAAAAGCTGTGATCGCTCTCTCGTATCCTTATGGTTATCATAATGATAAAGTTATTGAGGAAACAAAAAAGTACTATACTTTTGCAGTAGCGACAGATCCGAAATATTTTGTAGAAAAAGGTACAAAGAATGAAGTCTATCTTTTACCTAGAATCTATATTAAATATGACACTACAATGGATGAATTTGCTAAGCTTGTAGAAGGACAAGCTAAAGTAATTGTAAATTTTAGAGAATCTGAGACTATTTATAACGAGTGAATGAAGGTTTCTCAAAAGTCTTTGTACGTTAGACTTTTGAGATAGCCTTTTTTTTATTGATTTATTAACTTAAAGATATACATAATGAAATTGTTTTATATTGCTTAGTTAAATGATTAATTTTTTCTTTTACCATGGGGAAAATTACCTTTTTTTAACTTTGTCGATAAATAGGAGGTTTGTGAATAGATTGTCTCATGGTATGATATAGTAAGTGATAGATTAATGAGATAGAAAAGGTGATTAAATGAGACCAAATCCATCACAAAGACCATCACCTAAAATGAGGTCAGTATGGAGAATAACATCACTATTAAGTAGTATCTCTTTAGTTGCATTACCAATTATCTATTATTTTCTTATGAGATATTTTTCACTTCCCTTCTTTATTCTGATGATTATTATAGGTGTCGTTATAGCGTTAATTATTTTTTTAACTTTATTTTTACCAACACTTAAATTGAAATATACCGCATATGAGATTTATGAAAATGAGTTAGAAATCCAAAAAGGAATATTTGTTATTAAACGAATTGTAATTCCTATGGTCAGAGTTCAACACGTTACGACAGAAGTAGGACCAATACTGCGTCGATACGGTTTATCTACAGTGAATATTTCCACGGCAGCCACCACACATGAAATTGAAGGCTTAGAACACCATATCGCTGAGAAGCTTAGAGATAAAATTATCTACTTAGCAAGGATAAGTGATGAAGATGTATGAGCCAAAAAGACAACATCCAGCTTATATACTTACCGTATTTTTAGAACAAATTAAAAACGTACTAATACCACTAATTATACTTTTAGTTTCAGGTGGTAAAGGGTCTATGTTTCAATATTTGTTTGCTGCTGTTCTGATTGTTTTTCCAGTTGCTTCAGCAATTATAAAATGGTATCGATTTACTTACTATATAACTGAAGATGAATTTAGAATTCGTTCGGGATTATTTGTAATCGAAAATACATTTATTCAAAAAGAACGTATTCAGTCTATTTCAATTAATGCTGGATTTATTCAACAGCTTTTTAATGTAGTGAGCGTACGAATTGAAACAGCTGGTGGAAAAAAAGCTGAAGGTATATTAAATGCAATACCTAAGGAAGTGGCACTTTCATTAAAAAATGAAGTATTAAACTCTAGAAAGAAAAAAGTAGGTTTGGGTGTAGCTGAGGAAAATAGTGTACAAGCAGTGCCATTAGTCGATATAAGTTTAACAATTGAAACGAGAAAACTTTTCTTAGCTGGAATCACTTCCTTTGAAGTTGGACTAGCTTTTGCCGTTTTAGCATCATTATTTTCTCAAATTGAGGATTTACTCCCGCATAGTATTTATGTGGCAATATATAATCAAATACAAACATTCACTTACATGATGTTTTTTATTGTATTTTTAGCTAGTTTATTACTTTCCCTAATTTTTTCAACCATTCGATACATATTAAAATTTGCAAACTTTACTGTCCAAAGAAGAGATGATCGAATTATTATTACAAGAGGGTTATTCGAAAAAAATGAATTTACGGTGTCTTTAAAACGAATTCAAGGAGTAGTTGTAAAAGAAGGGATCCTTCGTCAATTATTTGGCTATTCTACAGTTTACGTCGAAGCTGTTGGCATGGGAGATAAGCAGGAACAAGGTAGACATGTACTACATCCATTTATTAAAACTAAGGATGTGCACTTATTCCTAAAAAATTTTATTCCTTCTATTAACTATGATGAAATATCAAACCGAGCACCAAAAAGAGCTCGAAAAACATATTATTCAAGAATGATTATTACTTTTCTTCTAATAGCAAGTGGAATTGTATTACTTCCATTTGTTCATTTCTGGGCTTATGGCATTGTTTTAATCGGTATATTTATTGGGGAATTAGGATTTAGAAATGCAGGCTATACATTATTAGATCGAACTGTGATCATTCAGTCTGGTTATTTCTCAAGAACAACTGCGATTTTACCAAAAGAGCGAATACAAGTATTGATCGGTGAACAAAGTTTCCTTCAAAAAAGGGTAAAACTAAAATCGATCTTCATTACGATTCTTTCAAGCCAATTTGGTCGTACTTATCAGGTAAGACATTTAGATGAAAAAGACGTTAATCGAATGATTGGTTGGTTTAGTTAATAAATATTTGTACATTATTTTTAAATGAAGACGTGTATACATTAGTGTAAGCACGTCTTTTTTTAACGCTTAAATTTATTTTTTCTACTGGGAGGAAAAGAACTTGAGGAAACGAATATTTGTAGGAATACTCCTCTTAACCGTGTTTGTTACAGTTTTACATACGCTGTGGAACAAACCTGCACCATTAAGGCATGGAGTAATTGATGATGTTGGCCATCTTCTTCCTACTAAAATTGATCGGATTGTCAAAGGAAAGGAAGTAGATCAATTAAAGAAAATTGTAATCGATGCAAAAAAACAAGGGAAGACAGTTTCAATTGCAGGCGAGCGACATAGTCAAGGTGGTCATACATATTATAAAGATGGTGTGGTGATCGATTTAAAAACATTTAATAAGGTTGAAAAAGTGGATCCCGTTGAGAAGACAGTGATTGTTCAAAGTGGTGCAACATGGGGAGATATACAAAAAGCGATTAATCCTTATCATCTTGCATTAAAGGTAACTCAGTCACAAGAGATTTTCTCAGTAGGCGGTTCATTAAGTGTGAACGCACACGGTCGTGATATTCGGAATCACTCATTAGCTAGTACAGTTAATTGGTTTACATTATTAACACCTGAAGGGAAAGTAATGAAAGTAAGCCGCACAGAGAATAAAGAATTATTCCCTTATGTATTAGGTGGATATGGATTATTTGGAATTATTTTAGAAGTAGAGTTTCAACTAACAGATAATGAATTATATCGAATAGAAACAAAAACGATGGACTATAAGAAATATCCAAATTATTTTAACAAGAACGTTTTAGAAAACGAAAATGCAAGAATGCATATTGCTAGAATTTCTGTAGCACCAGATAGCTTTTTAGATAAGGTTTATGCAATTAATTATATGGCAACTTCCCGTAAAATGTCCGATTCAGATCAAGAGCTGAAGGATGATCATTCCGCTTTTTTACCGAAGTTGGCACTAGGTATGTCCAGAACTTCGGATATTGGTAAGGATCTCTTTTGGGATTTTCAATATCGCTTTATTCACTCCTTAAATGGAAACTATGAAACTCGTAATAATGTCATGCGTTCTGAAAGTAAGTTTATGGAATTCGATGACCGTCAAGATACACAAGTTTTACAGGAATTTTTTGTACCTGTAAATGAATTTGTTCATTACATTGATGATGTTAGAGACTATTTACAATATGAAAATTTAAATATATTAAATATAACGATCCGTTACGTTGAAAAAGATGATGAAACAGTCATGAATTATGCGAAAGATGATATGTTTGCATTCGTTGTTTTGATTCAACATTGTAAAGATAAAGATTCTGTTCAATATGCAAAAGAGGTAATTCAAAAGTGGACTGATATAACGTTGGAGCATCGCGGTACTTATTATTTACCTTATTATCCATATCAGTCGAAGCAACAAATGGTAACAGCATACCCAAAAATGCAAGATTTTTTCAATAAGAAAAGAGAGTTTGATCCGAATGGTGTATTTATGAATACTTTTTATGAAAATTATGGGGAGTAGTCCTATGAACCGTTTTTTAATCGCATTACTTAGTATTATTGGGTTTAGTAGCTCTTTAGTATTTCCATATTATGTCCTCTTCTTAAGGAATATAGGAGATGCGTATGATGTATTTAGTTTATTATATGGACTCTTTTCATTAAGTTTGAGTGTGGTCGTATACTTTGGTGGTCGATTCGTTGACCGCGTTTCACCATTTTTATTAATGATATTTCATTCATTATTTTGCTGTTTATTGTTTTTTTCACTGCCTTTGATCGATAATATAAAGATTGTCTATATTGGGCAAGTTTTATTTGGAGGATTTACTGCGTTATTCAAGATCGCTGAAAAGAAATTATTTATGAACGCTTCATCTGATTTTTATAGAAGTTACTTATTTTGGACATCTTTTGTAACAGCTATTTGTATTATAGGTGTAGGAACTTTACTTGAATCAATTGACATTCAATTTATGTTTCATTTAGCGGCTTGGCTTTTCTTAATAAGTGCACTCGGTCTTTGTTATAAAATGATAATGAGCAAGGTGTCGACTAGTTGAATGTTTTTGGAACGAACGGTCTGGTTCTTAGCAATGAAGTTTATTCTATAAATTCAATTCAACACAACAATGTTTTGTTTTTTATTGATTGTTATTATGCGTAACGTTGTTATATTCCTTTTTATACAATAAAGTTAATGAACTAGTAGTATATTTTACAGATAAAGTACTGTTTTTAATAAAAATAAAACAATAAATTTAAAATTTTATATTGTCTAAGTAACGAAACAATGTTATATTAACTTTAAATTAATTAAAGTATTTATGGAGACATTCATACTTTATGTGAAGTTAAATTGTATGGAAGGAATGATTATATAGTATGAGACATGAGGAAGCTGTAGGAATTTTTTATGCTGCTTTTGTAATTTTAGGAGTAACGATTGGTTTAGGTGTAGGTTATTTTACATCACATTTAATCGTAGGAGGATTTCTTGGTTTTGGAATTGGAATAGGTTTAGGTCTATTAAGTAATGCTATTTTATACATTAATAAAGACTGATTTTGACTGCTGTTCTAATGAACGCCAAAGGTTACTTTAGCTCGTCATCAGGCTAAGCGCCCGTTTTTTAGCAGTCAGATACTTAAGTTAGGCCATGAATACAAAATTGAAGTTAAATTTTATGCTTGAAATGTTAAAGGAGAGATGGTCATGCAAAAAAGGGAAACTAAATTGGTTCCTGTTATGATTGCGTTATTGCTTGGGATATTTTTCGCTTCCCTTGATAACACAATCGTTTCTACCGCGATGCCTACTATTTTAAAGGATTTAGGCGGCTATGATAAATTTGTTTGGGTAACTTCGGCTTACTTAGTTACAGAAATGGCTGGTATGCCAATTTTCGGTAAACTTTCTGATATGTACGGTAGAAAAAGATTTTTTATGTTAGGTATTATATTATTCATTTTAGGTTCAGTTCTTTGTGGAACAGCGACTTCTATTATTCAGCTTAGTATTTACCGTGCAATTCAAGGTATAGGTGGAAGTGCGTTAATGCCAATTGCTTTTTCAATTATTTGGGATGTGTTTCCTGTTGAAAAGCGTGGTAAAATGAGTGGTGTTTTTGGTGCTGTTTTTGGGTTATCAAGTGTTCTTGGACCTTTAATTGGTGCTTATATTACGGATTATATTAACTGGCGATATATTTTCTATATTAATATTCCTTTTGGACTTTTAACACTTGGACTAATTAGTTATTTTTATGTCGAGTCAAAAAACCACACAAAGCAACAAATCGACTGGTGGGGTGCTACAACATTTATTATTAGTATCATCTGTTTAATGTTTGCACTTGAGCTAGGTGGAAAAGAATATGCTTGGGATTCAGTTCAAATTTTAGGTTTATTTGCTGGATTTGCTGTTTTCCTAATTGTCTTTTTATTTATTGAACGTAAAGCAACTGAACCGATTATTTCGTTTAGCATGTTTAAATATCGTCTTTTTGCTGCAAGTAACTTTGTTGGCTTATTTTATGGAGCGGCATTCATCGCTGCAACAATTTATATACCAATCTTTATCCAGTTTGTTCAAGGTGGAACAGCTACGAATTCAGGTTTAGTTTTATTACCAATGATGGTGAGTGTAAGTATTTCTGCCGCATTTGGTGGAACTTTAGCAAATAAAACTAGTTATCGTAATATCATGATTGGATCGGTTGTACTTTTATTAGCAGGTATTATTTGTCTAGGTACTTTAACACCTGATACGTCTAAATTCCAAGTGATCGTTTATATGATTATTGTTGGATTTGGTGTAGGGGCATCATTTTCAGTTCTTGGTATGTCTGCGATGCATCATTTTGATAATGAAAATCGTGGTTCAGCAAGTTCAACTAACGCATTCCTTCGTGCACTTGGCATGACAGTAGGTATTACGGTTTTTGGTGTTATTCAACGAAATGTATTTACAGATAAAATTGCTGATGCATTTGCAAAAAGTGGCGCACCTCAGAATTTCTCTAATATTAATCAAGCCTTTACTCCTGAAGCTGCCAAATTGATTCCTGCGCCAATACTGACAAAAATTACTGACGTGTTTTCAACATCAATTGCCCATACATTCCTTTGGACATTAGTTCCTGTAGGATTAGCATTGATTTCAATTTTCTTAATGGGTAACGAGCGTTTATCAGATAAAGAAATAGCTAAGAGCAATGCGTCATAAGTAGAAATAAAAAAGAAAGACCTTTGGTCTTTCTTTTTTTGAACACAATAATATAGCTCAAGTGGAATGATTTTTGAAAGGGGATTTACATATGACAGAATTTTGGGAATCGAGTTTTATAGATAATCAAGCGATGTGGGGATATGAACCTTCAGACTCCACAATTTTAACAAAGGACTATTTCCTTGAAAAGAATGTTAAGGATGTATTGATTCCAGGGATTGGATATGGTAGAAACGCAAAGATTTTTACTGAAAACGGAATAAACGTAACAGGTATTGAAATATCAAAAACAGCGATTGAATTGGCAAGGCAAAATGGGATTGATTTTACTATTTTTCATGGTTCAGTAACCGACATGCCTTTTGATCAAAAGCTGTACGACGGCATATTTTGTTACGCACTGATTCACTTATTGAATAAACATGAGAGAGAGAAGTTTATTAAAGATTGCTATAATCAGTTAAAGCCGAATGGCTATATGGTATTTACTACGATTTCAAAAGATGCACCAATGTTCGGAAAGGGCAAACAGCTAGATAAAGACTACTTTGAAATAATGGAAGGGATAAAAATGTTTTTTTATGATTCTGACTCGATCAAACAAGAGTTTGGAAACTATGGATTGATCGAAGTTTCCGAAATTCTTGAGCCACATAAGAATATGGAAAATAAACCTCCGTTTAAATTTACGATGGTGAAATGTCAAAAGAAATGATTATTACCTTTATTAAAAGTGAATTTAGGAAAGATGTAGGGATTTTCTAATTTCGCTTAATTTCTTTCATCTCGCTATAACCCTATCTCTTAATAATTTAGATAAGGTTGTCTTTTTCTAAAAATAGTTTAGACTAGTAACTGAGGTGAATGATCTTGAAAGATAAGGTTTCTAGTACGAAATGGTTTGGACTAGCACTGCAATCTCTACTAGTTTTAGCAGAGCAAGACGGAATCTGTCCAAGCGCAGTATTAGCTCAAAAACTTGAGGCACAGTCTACTTTTTTAAGAAAAATTCTTGCCAATTTAGTTAAAGCAGGCATTATTTCAGCTAAAGAAGGACGAGATGGTGGATATTATTTAGCCAGAGATGCTAATGAAATTACTTTAAAAGATGTTTATGATGCGATGAGATCAGATCCATATTCAAAAGGCTTTTTAGATGTAAATAGTAAGGAATGTTTTGCGCCATCTACTCGATCTGCTTTATACGATTTAAAAGATGAGATGGAAAGCTGGCTTGTTGAAGGTCTTGCAAAGAAAACAATTTCAGACTTATTACCAAAAGAAAATGGGTAAAATAAGATCGAAACTAAAGTGTTTCGATTTTATTTTTCTATAAACTGTAGTTGACTTTTATACAGTTAAAGTCATATACTGTATTTGTAAAGGATACAGTTAATTAAGGAGAGATTAAAATGTCTAAAGTTAAATCTGAAAAAGAAGAGTATTTAAATAAAGTAAACGAAATTGATTTTGGTAAAGAAGCTCCAAAAGAACTTGATAGTACGGATTTCTTTACTGTAGCAAAGGAAAGAAGATCAGTTCGTCACTACGATCCAAGCTTTCAAATGTCTGATGATGAAATTAAGGAGTTATTAGAAATTGCAGTTCAAGCTCCATCTTCTTCAAATCTACAGCCATGGAGATTCCTTGTTATTAAGGACCAAGATACTAAGCAAAAATTATTACCAATCGCTAATAACCAACAACAAGTTGTGGATGCTTCTGCAGTAATCGCTGTTTTAGGTGATACAGAAGCATACAAAAATGCTGATCGCATTTATGATGAATTAGTTGAAAAAGGTATGATGACACAGGAAGTGAAAGACTTCTACGTAGGATCAATCGTGAAAAACTACG
Organism: Gottfriedia sp. NPDC058432; assembly: GCF_042721555.1. NCBI lineage: Bacteria > Bacillati > Bacillota > Bacilli > Caryophanales > Bacillaceae > Gottfriedia > Gottfriedia sp. NPDC058432. The sequence continues at coordinate 164,961 of NZ_JBHXLC010000010.1, read as the reverse complement.
GTGGTTTACCAGAAGAAATTGCAACAAAAATTGCTATGGTTGATGGTGGATTAGTTTCAATGCAATTTATGCTTGCAGCAAAAGCAAAAGGTTTAGATACAGTTCCAATGGGTGGATTTGATCAAGCGAAGTTTGTGGAAGCATTCAATGTACCAGCAAACTTCAAACCAGTTATGTTAATTTCAGTTGGTAAAGGAATCAAAGCAGGCTTCGAAAAAGTTCGTTTAACTTTAGATGAAGTTGTTGCTTGGGATCAGTACTAATTACTTAGAAGAGTATGAAGAGCAGTGATAAGGGAAACCTTGGACCTGTTCTTTTTTTGTGTGAAGGAAATTTGCATCCGTTTAAAGAATAAATTTTTGGAGGGAACTAATTCTCTATCAAATTAGCTAAAAATAAGTAAAAAATGAGTCAATCCGAGTGGTATTAAAAAAACATGTATAGTAAAATTTACTAAAATAATAATTCTTAAGTTAATTTATATTTAAATAAACGCTAAAAAGTTGTCTGAAAGAATTAATGTGAGGTGTTTATCGATGACAAATAATAATATGCATCCTAAAGTTGAAGCATTTTTATTGAGAGCGAAAAAGTGGCAAGAAGAATTTTATAAGTTAAGGGAAATTGTCATTGACTGTGAACTGACAGAAGATTTTAAATGGATGCATCCTTGTTACACACTTGATAATAAAAATATCGTTTTAATTCATGGTTTTAAAGAATATTGTGCACTTCTGTTTCACAAAGGTGCGTTGTTAAAAGATCCAAAAGGCATTCTGATTCAACAAACAGAAAATGTACAATCAGCACGTCAGATTCGTTTCACCAATATTCAGGAAATAATTGAAATGGAAAGTGTCTTGAAGGACTATATTAAAGAAGCAATTGAAGTGGAAAAAGCAGGTTTGCAAGTAGAATTAAAAAAGACTTCAGATTATGAAGTTCCTGAAGAATTACAACTTAAATTAGATGAAAACCCGGCCTTAAAAACGGCTTTTGAAGCATTAACGCCAGGACGTCAAAGAGCTTATATTTACTATTTTTCTCAACCAAAACAATCAAAAACCCGTACGTCTAGAGTTGAAAAATACATTGATCAAATTCTCGATGGCAAAGGATTAAATGATTAGTATATTTTTAGGAAACCAATAAAATTTAATATTGCTTAGACAAAGTACAAAAAACTTGATTTTCAGACTGATTGCAAGCGCTTGTCTTTCGAGGCGCGAAGCCTGATGAGGAGCGGAGTTACCTTTACACGGTAATGACCACCGCAGGTAGGCGAAGCAACGAAGAAAGCGAGCGTTTGTCAACAGTCTGAACGATTAAAATTGCTCTTTAATTTTAAGGTAACAAAAAATTAATTCTCGCCAATCATGCCGACTTTTTTGTTTGTCTTTGTATCTATATAGATAACGATCTTCTCTTCAGGATGATCTCCATTAAAAGTAACAGAATATAGCTTATCTTTATGATAATTTTTATTAAATATTGTAGCATTATTAGGTATGGATTCTTCTTTTTTAATGACCCCATGTTTATCACTTAACGCAGCCTGTTCATTTCTAGTTAGGCTAGAATATGCAATGCCTTGGATATTTTCTTCATTATTTTTTTCACAACCAATTACTGAAAGAAGCATAGATGTTATCATTAATATGAAAAAACTTTTTCTCATAAAATCAACTCCCTTTCTATATATAATAACATGTAGTACATAAAAAAATGTTAAATATTGGTACTTTTTCTTACTGTTCAAAATTATTGAAAAGGTATAAGTATATAGGAAGTAGAGTAGAAATTAATAGAAAAAATTAAACGTTTATGATCTAGTTATTTGCGAATTATTTGAGCTGGTATTAACTATAAGGGAGGTGGGAATTCAGATGGGACAAAACAAACATGCATTACATCTTCACAAGCGTTTGCATACAAAACATAATGAACGAGTTGCTGAGTTTCATAAACAGCACGCGATTCAGATTGAAAATGGTGAAAATGGAAATGGCTTATTAGCTAAATGGGAAAGATATATTTATTTCAAAGGAAGAACTGTAATTAAGGCAATTAAGGGAATCGCTAAGTGAAAATTATGAAGATAGGGGATTGGGAAACCTTTCCCTTTTTCTTATTTTCAAAATAAAAAAGAGGTTATCCTAATAGGATTAAATGAGCTGCAGATGGACTGCAAATAAAACCTGAAAATCGCAATTAAAATTGGCAAAACTGAATAAAAACTTGATAAAAATCTGCTAATTTTCTATAAAAAAGATCAATCATATCAGCTGAGATCCCCACTAGCGTCTGTACATTCCCTTTTTTACAATAAAAAAAGGGCGCCTCATTCATCAGTTAATCTGACTTATGAGACAGCCCCATTATTTGTAATCAGCCTTCACCATGTAATCGATAAGCCATGTGGTTTGTTGGACCAACGTATTGATTAATTGGGAATGAGTGACGAATTGCTTCCGTAATGAATTTCTTTGCAGTGTAGATTGCTTCCCTTGGTTCTGCTCCTTTAGCAAGCTCTGCACAAATCGCTGCAGAGTAAGTACAGCCTGCACCGTGAGTATATGTAGTTTCAATTCTGTCAGATTCTAAGTGCTCTATTTTTTCACCGTCGAATAATACATCTATTGCATTTTCATGCTGAATTTTGCTTCCACCTTTAACTAAAACAAATTTAGCACCTAATTCATGGATTTTGCGTGCTGCTTCTTCCATTTGTTCAACAGTGCAGATTGGAGGCATTTTAGCTAATTGAGCTGCCTCAAATAAATTTGGCGTTACAACTGTTGAAAGTGGTACTAAAATTTCTCTTAATGCATCATTCGTCTCTGGATGAAGAGCTTCGTCATTTCCTTTACAAATCATAACTGGATCTACAACTACTCGATCAATATTATGTTTTTTGATTGTTTTTCCAGCTAACTCAATTATTTCAATTGAACCAAGCATACCTGTTTTCATTGCTTGAATACCAACGCCAACAACGATTGTTTCTAATTGTGCTGCAATTGTATTTATATCAATTGGAAATACTTGATGATGCCAATGATTATGAGGATCCATCGCTACTAATGTTGTAATTGCACTCATGCCATAAACATTACGTTCCTGAAACGTCTTAATATCAGCTTGTAATCCAGCTCCACCACTACTATCAGATCCCGCAAGTGTCAATGCTTTATAAATTGTCATGTGAAAAATTCCTCCTTTGAATTACATAGAATTATTATACAAAAACATATGTGCTACGTACAAGACAAGAGTATTCTGAAGCGAAAATCAAGGGATACATCTCTTAAGTTGAGTCTTTTTTTGTCGAAAAATCTATTGACAAACTAGATTAATAGATTGTATATTGAGTTTATAAAAATTAATTTAATATGATCTTTATCTCGTCTGGATAGAGGCGCAGTTTTGATTAGTCGTTACTTTGAGGTTTATGGTACCTGTGAAAAGTAATAAAAGGTGAAACTGCCGAAGTAATAAATTTACCATTTAAATTTATTATTGGGCCTATTGCTGAATAAGCATAGGACTGTCACAAGATTTCTTGTGGAGGGCTATTGAAGAGATGTTGATGCTGTTTGACACATATAATTTGAGTCTTAAACACGTGAACATTGCTTCACGTGTTTTTTTGTATTTTACCAGATTTTCCATTCTTTACATATTGACGAAAATACTGAGTAAAATACACATCATACAACACTTTTATACCGTCCCATATTCTCGCGTAAAGATAAGATTGCAAGAATCAAGAGGAGGCAATAAGATGGGACTAACAAACCCTAAAAATGATAAAGTAGTATCGAATACTCACGATGGTTCTTTAAAAAGGGGCCTTAAAGCAAGACATTTAACGATGATTTCAATTGGTGGTTCAATTGGGACAGGTTTGTTTTTAGCTAGTGGAACTTCAATTAGTCAAGCTGGTCCTGGTGGAGCTGTTTTAGCTTACGGACTAATTGGTATTATGGTTTATTTCTTAATGACTAGTTTAGGTGAAATGGCGACGTATTTGCCAGTTTCTGGTTCATTTAGTACTTATGGATCTCGCTATGTTGATCCAGCATTTGGTTTTGCTATGGGTTGGAATTATTGGTATAACTGGGCAATCACTTTAGCTTTTGAATTATTAGCTTCAGCAATGCTGATGAAATATTGGTTCCCTCATTCTCCAGCAGTATTATGGAGTGGAATCTTTTTAGTGATTATATTAGGTTTAAATTTACTTTCAGTTAAAGGTTATGGTGAATCAGAGTTTTGGTTTTCATTAATTAAAGTTGTGACTGTAGTTGTCTTTTTAGTTGTTGGTATTGCAATGATTTTTGGCATTTTAAGTGGACATCATGCAGGTTTTAAAAACTTTACTGTTGGAGATGCTCCGTTTCATAATGGATTTTTAGGTGTATTATCAATCTTTATTGTTGCAGGTTTCTCATTCCAAGGTACAGAGTTAATTGGTGTTGCAGCAGGTGAGACAGAAAATCCAGAAAAAAATGTTCCAAAAGCAATTCGTCAAATTTTCTGGCGTATCCTTTTATTTTATGTTTTAGCTATTATCGTAATTGGTTTATTAATTCCATATACAGATCCTGATTTAATGAGAGGCGACGTGGCTGTTAGTCCATTTACTCTAGTGTTTGAAAAATTAGGTGTTGCATTTGCGGCTTCTGTTATGAATGCAGTTATTTTAACTTCAGTTTTATCTGCAGGTAATAGTGGAACTTATGCTTCGACTCGTATGTTATATACTCTAGCAGTCGAAGGAAAAGCTCCTAAATTCTTAACAAAAGTAAATAAAAATGGTGTTCCTACAAATGCTTTATATGTAACACTTGCAGTTGGTTCACTTGCTTGTTTATCTTCATTTTTCGGTGAAGGTCAAGTGTATACTTGGTTATTAAATTTATCAGGATTATCAGGTTTCCTTGCTTGGTTAGGTATTGCGATTTCTCATTACCGTTTCCGTAAGGCTTATGTTGCTCAAGGAAAGGATTTGAAAGATTTACCTTATCGTGCAAAATGGTTCCCACTAGGTCCAATCTTAGCATTTTTAGCTTGTTTATTTATTGTACTAGCTCAAAACTGGCAAGCTTTCACTGGTAATGCAATTGATTGGCAAGGTGTACTTGTTTCATACATTGGAATTCCTGTATTTTTAATTGTTTGGCTAGGTTATAAATTTAAACACAAAACGAAAGTTGTTTCTTATAAAGAGATGGATTTATCTAGAAAATAATTTTAGTCTGAAAATCAGGTTTATAGATTTTATCTAAATGTAGCCCTTTCATCTTGGATGGAAGGGTTTTTTAGTTATTTTAACGATTTTCACATAAATTTGGAATTTTTGTTCACAAAAACTAATACCTTTAGTATTATAAAACTAAAGGTATTAGTTTTTATTATTAGGAGGGTATAATATGAAGATTACGAAAAAAAATTATCTTTATGAGTTGAGCTTTTTACCCAATTTCTTTCCTGTAAATTGTTTTTTAGTTGAAGAAGAAAACGAGCTTACATTAATTGATACAGCACTATCTTTTAGTGCGACTAAAATTATTGAAACAGCTAATCATATAGGTAAAAAAATTACAAATATCGTTTTAACACATGCTCATGGCGACCACGTAGGATCGCTTGATCAATTAAAATCACTGCTTCCTGATGCAGTCGTCTCCATTTCAAAACGAGATTCAAAATTATTAAAAGGAGACACTAGTTTAGAAGCTAGTGAGCCAAATACTCCTATAAAAGGTGGCGTTCCTAAAAATATCCAAACTATTCCGGATCGGTTATTACAGGAAGGAGACACTATTGGGTCTTTAATTGCAGTTGAGGTTCCCGGTCATACACCTGGTTCAATGGCATTTTTAGATCAACGTACAAATGCCATTATTGCTGGTGATGCTTTTTCATTAAGAGGTGGTTTTGCGATCTCTGGTCAATTAAGAATTTTATTTCCTTTTCCATCTATCGCAACATGGAATAAAGATGCTGCGCTAAATAGTGCTAAGAAAATTAGTGAATTAAAACCTACATTATTAGCAGTCGGTCATGGTACGATGTTAAGCAATCCACAAGAAGCAATTGATCGTGCCTTTAAAAAGCAGTAAGTGGAGGAGTATACGCAATGTCACCAAGAATTGGATTGAATTTTAATGAATTACTGAGAACTTCAATTAAAATTGTTGATACAGAAGGGTGGGAGGCTTTAACGATTAGTTATCTTGCAAAGAAGCTAACGATTCAACCACCATCGATTTATAATCATATTAAAAATTTGGATGAACTAAAAAATAGTGTTGCATTACATGGGATTACACAGCTTTATGAAAAACTTCGTGAATCAGTTGAAGGTAAGAATAATGAAAAGGCAATTTTTGCATTAGCTTTTGCTTATCTTGATTATGCTAGAACTCATCCAGGTTTATATAAAGCTACCTTATCTCCGTCTCAAACACCAGGAGATGAGTATAGGTTAACTGGGAATAAGATATTGAACTTAATCTATGAAGTATTGAAGCCGTATAATTTAACTGATATTGAACTTATTCATGCGGTAAGGGGTTTAAGAAGTTTGCTACATGGTTTTGTTTCGCTTGAAAAAAGTGATGGATTTGGTATAAATATTCCAATTGATGAAAGTGTACTTTTTGTATTGAAAAATTATGTAAGAAATTTGAAGCCAGATCTGTAATGATAATTAAAAGGATAGGAAGGTCTAATACCCTCCTATCCTATTTATAGAGAAAATACGTTAATATTTATAATTATGCGTTTACGCCGTCTTTGAAGTTTTTATTCCAGTTTTTATCTCCCACATGCTCAAGATCTTCAGTAGTACGTTCTAATACGTCTATTAGTAACGTCTTCATATGGTGAATATTGTTATAAAATACTTTTTCTTCTTCTAAATCTGGTTTTGCATGATGAGCTGCCTTGATTGCTGTTTCTTCGCGAAATCTTTTAACTTTTAAGTCTAACTCATCAAAGACGTGTTTTACATACTTTACAATATTTCTATGGTTTAACGTATTTCTCTCATTTAATTCCTCTAATTTGTTTACCATAGTCATTTTCCTCCATGAATTAAGATTAAAAGATTAATATTGATTATACTGAATCAACGTGAAAAAACAATATAAATTATAAATTTTTAACCATTATAATCAAAACCTTAAGATTCAATTTGAGGTCAAAAGTGTATTTTTTTCGATCTGATATATGCTACAATGACTTAAAAATATTTTCTATTTTGCATAGGAGGCTATTATGAAAGCAATTGTGATTCATCAATATGGAGATAGTTCTGAGTTTAAAAATGTTGAAATTTCAATACCGAAGCCATCTGGTCATCAAGTTTTAGTTAAGGTTTCTGCGACTAGTATTAATCCGATTGATACAAAGATTAGAAAAGGGATTGTACCAAATGCGTTCCATCCTAATTTTCCGATGATTTTACATAGTGATTTTTCTGGTGAAGTTGTTGAAGTTGGTGAAAATGTTTCACGTTTTTCAGTTGGAGATTTTGTTTTCGGTTTAAATGTCTTTACTGGTGCTCTTTCAGATTATTTTTTAATAGAAGAATCAGTAATTGCTAAAGCTCCAACGAATTTACCAGTTCAAGAAGCAGCAACTTTACCATTAACAGCTATTACTGCATGGGAGGCACTTTTTGAAAGAGGTAATTTAAAACAAGGTGATCATATTTTAATTCATGGCGGGGCAGGTGGTGTTGGTCATCTAGCTATCCAGTTGGCGAAAGCATTTGGAGCTACTGTCACGACAACAGTTTCATCGAAAGAAAAGGCTGATTTAGTTAAAAATCTAGGTGCAGACCATGTCATTAATTACAAGGAAGAGACCGTCCAAGAATATGTTAACCGCCTAACGGATGGACAAGGCTTTGATCTTGTTTTTGATACTGTTGGCAAAGAAAACCTAGATAAATCATTTATTGCAGTTAAACCAAAAGGTACTGTTTTAGCAATCGCAGCACGTTCGACGCATGATTTAACACTTTTACATAATAAATCTTTATCTTTACATGTAATTTTTATTCTGCTTACTCAAAAAACTGAGGAAGGGCGTAAAGAACATAGTGCGATTTTAAATAAAATTGCTACTTTAGTTGAAGAAGGAAAGCTAAAACCGTTGATTAATCCAAAATCTTTTACATTTGATCAAGTGAAGGACGCTCATGATTACTTCGAAAATAATGAAGTACAATTTGGTAAAGTATTAATTGAAAATAAGTAAACTTTTTAAATCCCTTTTGCATATGCATGGGGATTTTTTTAAAAATAATTTTTGAATGATTGCAGGTCTTAGTAATGTGACTAAGTATTTAGCATTAATTGAAGTTGAAGATATTAAGATGCTTAAAAAGACTAGTAAACTTACTATTTTTTTCATAATCAAACTCCCTACTTTCATAATTTGTTTGGATATATGGGTTTGCATCAATCTGTTTAAAATAATAAGTCTTTTCATTTCTCATAATCTTGAATCCACTATTTTTATAAGTGATTTCTACTTTATTAAAAATCGAACTTTGTATAATATATTGGGATTCTGTTTTTCTTAAATAGGTTCCTTTATCTAATTTTCCATTACCTTGTAAATCTTCGTAATAATAATAAAATGTATAATCATTTTCTGGATCAAAGACGATTGATTCAAAAGGCAGTTCTTTGCATAAAAATGTACCTCTCAATAAAAATGTCTTATTTGGGGATTTGCAACCACTAGTTAAAAATACCAATATAAATATAATGAGTATTTTTTTAGTATTAAATTTTTTCATGTACTTATTTTTCTCCTGTAAAAAGACTTGTAATGTTTACTATTTACTAACTTAATAAGGGGAAAAGTTTACCTTTTCATTTTGCCGGCGTTAATTAATGTGTTAACTTATTTGTAATTTTTTGAAAATGTTAGAAGTATATACAAATAAGTTAAAGGGTAACTATTTTTTAGTAAAATTTAACAGAGCGCTCAATTAAATTTTACTAAATATTTCGAGAAATTTTACTTCAACAATTGAATAAATTGTGAAATTTATCACAAATGTAGAGTTCATGTGTTTTTCTTTACCTTTTTATTAATTAATTCGGAAGGGTGATCGTTTTAAAGCAATAAACTTATGTAATGAATGGATTTATTTTCTGAAATCAATGAGCTAATCTTTCTCTTCTCATGGTAATTAGTTAATAGTGGTATATAATGGAAATATAATTCGTGGAATAAAGGATGTGAAAACGAGGTAGAAATTTTCTCCCTCTATTCAAATGAAAATAAAATTAATTATTGCTGATGATAATTCATTTATTAGAGAAGGTCTTAAAATCATATTGAGCTCTTATGATGAGTTTGAAGTATTAGAAACCGTAAATGATGGGAATGAAGCGTTCAAATATTGTCAAAATAATGAAGTAGATGTTGCGCTTTTAGATGTTCGAATGCCAAATATGAATGGTGTAGAAGCTACTAAGCATATTTCCGAGCAAACTAAAACGAAGCCACTTATTTTAACGACTTTTGATGATGATGAGTACATTATCGATGCTGTGAAAAATGGCGCAAAGGGCTATTTATTAAAAAATAATGAACCAGAACGAATTCGAGAAGCGATTAAAAGTGTTTATCATGGAAATACAGTCATGCAAGATTTAGTACTAGATAAAATTAGAACGAATTTAGCAAGTAATGTGAGTACAACAGATACGAAAATAGATACGAATTTGTTTACCCAAAGAGAGTTAGATGTAATGGCACTAATTGCAAAAGGGTTTTCGAATAAGGAAATTTCTAAGCAAATTTTTATTTCTGAAGGAACAGTTGCTAATTATATTACTTCAATTCTTGGAAAAACAGGACTAGAACATCGAACACAAATTGCTATTTTCTATATTACTGGGAAAGTAGACTAACGCGAAGGAGTTACATATGGAGCGTTGGATTATTTTAAATAAACTCTCTATTATCTTATATATAGCTTTAATTTGTATTCAAAATGAAATTCCTAATTTCTCTTGGGTACTTTTTGCATTACTTGTTTATTTTTGTTTGAATATTAGTCTTTATTTAATAAAAAATAGATCGTTGATAAATCTTTTACTAATTTTATCAATTTGTTTAATTGTCTATTCCAATTTAAAGATTCAGCCATTATTTCTTTTACTACTGCCAGTGTCTATCTTAGAGCTCGTTTCTTTTTTTACTTCGAAAAAATGGATTGGTTGTTTTCTTGCACTACTTCCAATTTTCTACTTACCAAATTCTTTACAGCCTATTTATGGATTAATTTCATTATTTAGTTTTATCGTCTTTTCGATTGTTAATTTATATAACACCAGATTACAGTTTAAAGAAAATCAAATTGACAAGATGAGGAGTACAATTCAAAAGCTTTCAAATAAGATAAATAACCATAATGAGTTTATCGAGCAATCGGAATATACCTTTAAATTGGAGGAACGAAATCGTATTTCTCAAGAAATACATGATAAAATTGGGCATTCAATGACTGGTGCGCTATATCAAATGGAAGCAGCTAAACATTTAATGAGTACTAATCAGGATAAAGCATTAGAATTGCTTCAAAATGCGATTAATATTTCAAAGGATGGAATTGAAAACATAAGACTCACTTTAAAAAATATGAAGCCTCCAACTGAACAAATGGGAATTCATCATATGAAATTATTCATAGATGAATTTTCTGCTAAGCATGATTTAAAAACATTGTTTGTCTATAAAGGAAATCTCGACCTTATTACACCAATTCAATGGAAAGTAATTCAAGAAAATGTAGTTGAGGCTTTAACAAATACGATGAAATATGCAGATGCTACAGAGGTTTCGATTGAAATACATGTCATGAATAAAATGATAAAAACAAATGTAAAAGACAATGGTAAAGGGAAAGTGAAAATTAAAAAGGGTTTAGGCATCATTGGGATGGAAGAGAGAACAGCGGCTATAAACGGGAAAATAATAGTTGATGGTCATGATGGTTTTTCAGTTACAACTTTGCTTCCAATCCAATAATTTCATCATGTGATATGAATTTCTATTAAGTCCATGATGATTTTGCCTAAATAAAAACATGAATATTCTCATGTAAAAAGGGTGAACTAATACACTGATATTAGTTCACCCTTTTGCTTATAATAGCATCATACACAAAGCTTAAGAGGTGAGAGGATGAAAGTTTTAGAGATAAAAAATTTAACTAAAAAGTTTGGGGATTTTATAGCAGTCGATAATATGTCTTTATCAATTGAAGAAGGAGAAATTTTTGGATTTCTTGGAGCAAATGGAGCAGGAAAAAGTACGACAATTAATATTATTTCAGGGCTACTTCGAAGTAATCAAGGTACTGTAGAAATCCTAGGTAAAAACAGTAAGAAGAATAGTAAGTTCGCAAAAATGAATATTGGAATGGTACCTCAGGACTTAGCTATTTATGAAGATTTAACTGCCTATGAAAATGTTAGATTTTTCGCTGGACTTTATGGTTTAAGAGGTTCGGAATTAAATGAAAGAGTAGAAGAAGCGCTACAATTTGTAGGGTTAGAAGATAAATTTAAGGAATATCCAAAAAATTTCTCTGGTGGAATGAAGAGAAGATTAAATATTGCGTGTGCAATTGCACACCGACCTAAGCTTATTATTATGGATGAACCAACTGTTGGGATTGATCCACATTCCCGAAATTATATTCTTAATAGTGTACGTAAGCTTAACGAAATGGGCTGTACAATCATTTATACGAGCCATTACATGGAAGAAGTTGAAGAAATATGCTCACGTATTTCAATTATTGACCATGGGAAAATCATCGCTGAAGGAACGAAAGAACAGCTTAAATCGATTATTACGAATACAAAGGATATACGAATTGAAGTTAAAACGACTGAAAACATTGATGTTACTGAGCTAAAAGCGATTAATGGCGTAGAGAATGTTCATATTTTAGATAATGTTATTACGATTACTTCAGATAATGGTGTGAATAATCTAAATAAAATCATTCAGCATTTTATAAATAATGAAATTGAAATCAGTTCATTACAGGAAAATGCTCCTAACTTAGAAACTGTTTTCCTTACATTAACCGGTCGAAATTTGCGTGATTAACTTCATGAAAAATTATTTAACAAGGAGGCAATTGACTTGAACATTTTTAATATTGCTTTCATGGAAATTAAGCGCGACTTTCGAGATGTAAGGACCTTATTTTTTATGTTAGCTTTTCCAATCATTTTAATGCTTGTTTTAGGTACTTCACTTTCAAATGCTTTTACAACATCCGTCCCGATTAAGGATGTGCATGTTTTATATAAAGATCAATCGACAACTGGTGAGTTTTCGAAGTATTTTAACGAATTAATTAAAGGTACGAAAAAGTCTGGGATTCATTTTAAAAAAGCTGCGAGTAATACAAATGGTGAGAAAGAAGTTAAACGAAATCATTATGATGGCTATATTTCTATTCAAGATAACGGAATTAAGCTTTATATAAATGAAGGAAACAGTGTTGAAGGTAGCGTTATTCAAGGAATGTTAACTTCTTTTGTAGATAAATATAATGTTGGAGTTGAAGTTGCAAAAATTGACCCAACTCAAGTTAAAGAAGTCTTTTTAGGTAATTCACATGACGATTATATTAAGGATACTTCCATTGCATCAAATAAACAGCCAGGTTCAATGGATTATTACGCGATTGCAATGACGACTATGATTGCTCTTTATGCAGCAATGTCTGCAAGTAAGTTGATTACTGGAGAAAGAATGAGAAAAACAGCTGATCGATTAATCGTTTCTCCTATTTCTAAATTTGAGATTTTTATAGGAAAAATACTTGGAAGTTTGGTTGCTAATTTTCTGTGCATTATTGTAGTTGTCTATTTCAGTAAATTCTTTTTTAAAGCTAACTGGGGTAGCCATCTATTATTAGTCTTTATTGTTTTACTAACGGAAGTTCTTCTATCAATTAGTTTAGGATTGGTTGTAAGCTATATCACGAAATCAAATGCATCATCTAGAGCAATCATCATGATTGTTGTGCAGTTATCTTCATTCTTTGGTGGAGCTTACTTTAAATTGGGCGATACTAGCGGGTTTTTAAAAATCATTACACATTTTTCCCCACTTACATGGGTTAATACTGCAATTACAAAAATTATTTATGCAAACGACTTGTCAGCTGCGATTCCTGCGCTTGTCTTTAATATAGGTTTTTCATTGTTATTCCTATTTCTTGCATCTATTTCTCTACAAAGAAGGGAGGGACTGTAAGATGCAGACAGTTTTTTGGCTAATTTCGAATACTTTAAGAGCTACTTTTAAAAATAAGAAAAATGTTATTATGTATATTTTAGTACCTCTAATTGGTATTTTTATTTCCTTTCTAGCTTATGGTGGTTCAAATAAAACGATTGTTCACGTTGGAGTTGTCAATGAGGATCATCAATATATTGCAAATGATACGATTATGTTTTTAGAACACTTAGATAACGTTCGTATTGAAATAATAAACACTTCTGATGCCAATGATAAGCTTGCTTCAGGATCACTTGATTGTGTTATTTCGTTCCATGATGGTTTTACAGATAGTGTACGTTCTGGTAATCCAGATCATATTCAAATATCTTCTATAAAAGGTGCTCAAATTACGAGCTTTGTAAAATCTTATTTATACAATTATATCGATAATGTTTCGGCAATTAGTAAAGTGGCAAAAACAGACCAAACTAAATTTAATCAAATGTATTCCAACTACCAAAATGCAAGCTTCAAGGTAGCAACAAAAACATTATCAGATTCATCTCAGTCTGAAAATATGACGACATATAGTTTAGGCTTTTTGATTATGATTATGTTAATGTCTGCAGGGAATCTTTCTGAAATTATTTTAAAGGAAAAAGAAAATCGAATTTACTACAGACTTTTGTCAGCACCTATTAATGCTAGAAAATATATTTTCTCAAATGTTGTAGTCAATATGATTGTAATGACTATTCAAGTAATTATTACGCTTCTCTTTATGACTAAAGTGTTTCATATTGATATTCATATTCCGTTTTGGGAAGCGGCAATTGTTATGATGCTTTTTGCTTTGATCTCAGTAGGAATCTCATTAATGATTGTGGCGTTCTCAAATAGTTCAAAATCATCTGGAGCATTGCAGAACTTAATCGTTGTTCCAACTGTCATGATCTCCGGTTGTTTCTGGCCAATTGAGATTATGCCATCATCAGTACAAAGAATTGCAGATTTTCTCCCTCAAAGATGGACGTTAGAGACTTTGGCAAAATTGCAACAAGGAAGTAGTTTAGGAAGCTTATATTTAAATATTTTAATCCTTCTAGTTTTTGCGGCAGCATTTTTCTTAATTGCTATTTATAAGTTTAGTCGTAATAGTTCTACTAGAAATTTTGTGTAAGTATAAAAAAATCCATCTCTTTTTAGAGATGGATTTTTTTAGCTATTTTATTAGTCCATTGAACTGCAAATTTCAATAAAATGTCCGTCTGGATCTGCTACATATGCTACTGTTTGACCCCATGGCTTTGTAATTGGTTCTTTGATGATATTTACACCTTTTGTTCGTAAATCTTCTATTGTAGAATTCACATCATCAGTTACAAATCCGATTTCAAAGGTTTGAGAGGTTGCCTCAGTATATTTATAATTTAATCCAGTAAGCTCTTGAACATTGCTACGTTCAATCATAGCAAGTACGGTATTGCCTGTATCTAATTCTACATACGTACCATGATTTCCACGAATAGGAAGGCCTAAAGACTCAGTATAGAAAGTAAGAGATTTTTCTAGACTTGAAACATATAAAATTAAATACCTCATTTTCAACATTTCACTAACCTCCAGAATAGTTTAATCTCTTGTTCTTTCTACATAAATAAGGTTTTTACCTTCTTATATTGGTTTTGGCAAGTTCTTATTCAAACTGATAAGTATAGAACGATTCCTTCGCAAAAAATGATTTTAATCGATCATCGGGTATATCCTCAAATTTTTCGATTTTTACAACGTCTTTTAGCATCGCTTCTGTTTGAGAACGGTGTGCTTTCATTGTTCTTAGTTTCTGGGTTGCTACATCCATTACATCATTCACGATATCTGGTTTCCCTAATACTTCAAAACGTTCTTTTGTAATTGCAATACACCATACTGTTGGACGATCTTCTTCATCCATTCGTCGAACTGCTTCAACAGCAGCTCTTGCAGTTGCATCATGGTCGGGGTGGACACCATGTTCTGGATAAAAAGTAATTAATAATGTTGGCTGAATCTCGTCGATAATTTCCTTTATTGGATTAATTACATCCTCAGGGTTTTCGAATTCAATTGTTTTATCATGGAATCCGAGCATTCTTAAATCTTGGATTCCCATTTCTCTACAAGCGTCGATTAATTCGTTTTTACGTATTGTAGGAAGTGATTCTCTTGTTGCGAAAAATGGATTTCCCATATTTCGTCCCATTTCTCCTAAAGTTAAACAAGCGTATGTAACCGGAATCCCTTTATTTGTAAACTTAGAAATCGTTCCAGCAGCCCCAAAAGCTTCATCATCAGGGTGAGGGAACACAAGTAATACTTTTTCTTGTTTTTGACTCATTTTTAGTGCTCCTCTCTTAAAATGGCGTATAGCTTAAATGTATTGCGATTGCAAGCTTTCCATCCTCATTATGACCTGCTAGTAGGAGGCGACCTTGGTCATCAACTTCAAAATCAGTTAATCCTTCTGCAACAACCCAGCCTTCCTCAAGCTTTAGTCCGACACGGTATGGGTATTTGCCTGTGATCGTAGCACGGCTAATGATTACTTTCGTATTTCTGATAAAGGCATTTACTGTCATTACTTTTTCATTAAAGTGATTAGCATATGCACCATTTGTAGTTTCTAAATGTAAATAGACTGTTTGATTTATATAATTTTGAAGTGCATCTTGGGCAGCACCAATTTCTAATTTTTGCATTTTCTCGTACCTCCTTTAAAAAGTATTATAATCCAACTTTCCCTAAATTGGTAATTTGTTGGCTTGTGATTTTGAACATAAAAAGATCCCTATCTAATTGGGTGATAGGGATTGGGGGGATGTGTATAACATGATTACTAAAATTTAACTGTTTAAATATTCAGTTAATTTATACTTAATATACATGATGGGAAAATATTCGTCAACCACTTTTGTTAAAAAAAATTAAAATATTCAAAAAATAAGAAAATGAGGTAATTAATGGTATCTTTTATTGATAAGATACATGACGAGAACTCGACAAAAAAGACGAGTTTTTGTGTAAAATAGTCAAATTTTTACTTGTTTTACCTTTTTTTTCTTTTCTAAAAAGATATTACTTGTTAAACTAGAGTAGAATAATATTTTTAAAGGGAGGTTTTTAACGTGAAGGCAGAAGCACGAAAGTTATATAATCCACAAAGAGAAGAATTAAACAAGCCTTCTCGTAATCAATTTCCGCAAACTCAAAAAAGAAAAACAATAAGAATCCATCGAATCATTTTGACAATATTATTTTTGTCTTTCATTGTCGTGTCTGGAATATATATGTTTAGTCAAAACAAGATCGCTTCGGCAAAGCAACATGAACTTTCAACATTACATGTCGAACAAAAAAAAGTGGCTAAAACTGAAAAAGATTTAAACAGACAGATTAGACTATTAAATGATCCGGATTTCATAGCAAACTATGCGCGTGATCAATACATGTTCTCTAAAAAAGGAGAAACAATCATCATCGTGCCGAAATCAAAAGATGAGATCAGCTCAAACTAACAATTAATTAAACTAAAAGATTCTCATATATGTGGGAATCTTTTTTCTATTTTTATTATAGAACTAACGTTCGTTTGGTGCAAGTTTAAAGTCGAACGTACAAACTCAAATAGGAAGAAGGGAATAGAATTTTTTAGTCTCTTTTACATTTTTCTCTTATAAACATACTCAATTTCTTATCCTTTTGTTGTCTATTTAGTTCTAATTACCCACGATTTCTACAAAATTTTTACTATTCTGAAAAATACATCTTTGTTATAATTTAAATAAGCTTAAATAAGGAGGATTAACATGAAAAAGTTCATTTACGTTTTTGCTATTTTAATTGTACAAGTAATTTTGACGTTCCTTGTTAGTGTTCTCTCGGATTCATCGGCTAGTAATATTGCTATTATGGTAGGATTCGTTACGACGGTCTTCCTTTATTGGAAAACAGCTAAAAAAGTAAGTTATACTCCATTGCAGCGGTATCAATGGTTGCGTGCTGCTGGATTAGAATTTAATGATTTACATAAAGATTTTCAAAGAAAAATTGCTATTAAAGCATCGTTAATTTATAGTTTTTCAGGTTTGGTTGTTACTTTGTATACATCACATATTTTATTATGAGGAATAGTCAAGAAAAAATGGACAAGCATGCTAATTGCTGTCCATTTTTGTTTTTTATTCTGATTCATGTTGTAGTCGTTTAATACGTCTTCTATATGCAAGTGATGAAACAAGAATACTTAATTCGTATATAACTAACAATGGTAAGCTTGTCATCATATCAGATACAAAATCAGGCGGTGAAATTGCTGTTCCGATAATAATAAGGATAAAATATGCAAATCGTCGAGTTTTTCTTAAAAATGCCGGTGATACGATTCCGATACTTGTTAAAAATAGTATAATGACTGGTAAATCAAAGAAAAACGCAAAAGGAACAACTAAGTTAAATAAGAAGCTAAAATAGCGTTCAGCTGTGAATGTAACTGTTACTAAGTCTTCTCCAATATCCTGTAAAAATTTTAAAACGTTTGGAAAGATGAAATAATAGCCAAATGCTAATCCACAAACGAACAATAAGAATAAAGCTGGTATGTAAAGCATTGTGCTTTTTCGTTCTTTTACATGCAAGGCCGGCTTTACAAACGCCCATATTTGGTAAGCTATGACAGGGATACTACACGCGATCGCGAACACCCCACCAATCATTAGATAAATCCAAAGGACATCACTTGGACCAAGCGCTAGAAGCTTTCCATGCAAATCTTGAACAAGGAAATTGAATATAGCTTTCGTATAATATAATCCAATCCCTAAAAAAATAACGAATGCAACAATAACTTTTATTATTCGATTTCGAAGTTCATCTAAATGGTCAATGACACTCATTTCTTTTTCTTGCATAATTTCCCCCAAAGCAAACTGTGAAAGTATTTTATTACACTTTAAAAAGTAAACTGGCTAGCGACGTCGATTACTTGATGTAGTAGCCAATTCTAGGAATAAAGTGTAAGTGCAACTACGTCTTTAGTCTTCGCCCAAAAGGCTTACAAACCGACTAGTTTTCTATAACACCTAAGCTTCCTATATTTTGTCAGAAAAAAGAACAATCGTCAATGAATATAAAGACATTAATTATTCTTAAATTACCATCATTTGCTAATATATTCATATGAAAACTAACCTTATCCGACTATAATAAAAGTATGAGTATGTAAGATAAGGAAGGTAAATATTTTGGATGGAAAAAGTCATGTAATTGTAGGATTATTTGCAACTGGTGTCACAATGTATGCAACAAAAAATGATTCTATGACCGTCCCACTTATAGTTGGTGCAATCAGTAGTTTAGCTCCTGATTTAGATCATCATAATAGTTCATTAACAAAAAAAGTTTCAATGCCGCTAAAAGTTCTTTTCAGCTTATTATTTTTAGCAGCTACATTATTTATTGTTGTGAAAACAGGGAAATTAATTTATTCTGGTTCATGGATTTATGCAGTAGGTATTCTCACATTATTTATTGTTTGTGTTAGCTGGTTACGGAATATAAAAACAATATTAATGTTAACAGGCATATTAATTGCAGTTATTGGTTGGTTTTTCTTTCATGGTTATTGGTCAATCTTTGCGCTTGGAGTATTTGTTGCTGTTTCTTCGAGATTAAAGCATCGTGGACCAACTCATTCCCTTTACTTTTTAGCTTTTTGGTGTGGAATTTGTTATTTGCTGCAAAAAGACTTAATGATAAATGGATTATGGTTAGCTGGTACAGTCGGTTATTTTTCGCACCTATTAGCGGATCAGTTGTTTACAAAACAAAGTATTAAGTGGTTATAGGCCTCTTAAATTATCACATTTTTTTATTAAAATAATCCATACTAAGAAAGATGTGATGATGAAAGAAGGGTCAATATTGAAAAAAATAAATTCTCTAATATCAATGTGGATTTTGTTTTTTATGCTTGCTTTGTCAATCCCGGTTGATGCAAGTAGTAATACATATAACCATCAACGTATTAAGGTGAATACTAATTCCTTTGTTTCTAGCAAACAACCATCAACGCATCTTGCCATTAGGAGATCGTATCGTTCTAATAGAAGTTATCGACCAACAGCACCTAGGTCGAGTTATCGATCTTATAGAAGTCCTGGAAGGAATTTTTTAGGGTATGCAGGTGCATTTGGGTTAGGTTCTCTTTTTGGCTCGATGCTAAACCCGTTTGGTGGCTACTATGGTGGTCAGCACTTTGGTTTTTCATTTTTTGGATTACTATTAGATTTTTTAGTGATAGTAGTGATTATTTGGTTTATTAAGAAAATCTTTCGTAGAAACCGATATTAATTTTTTCCCTTCGAGGTGACTTGTGAAAATCTATTTTGATGAACAAGATGTTGCCAATGCAATTTGTGTATATGTGGCTGATTTAGAAGGAATACGCCCAGAAAGTGTGCAAATTGAGTTTCAATTTGATGAAGATGTTGGGGTAAGTTGTCAAGTTTCGGCCAATCATCTGAACGTATTGTATGGTGAGCAACAAATATCAGACGCAATTGGTTTTTACTTAGAAGAGATTCATCGTTTTTCATCCTATGCAATGGAAATCATTATTGGTTTTGATGAAGAAGTTGGAATTACGAGTGAAATATCATTTATCTATTCATAAAAACCCGAGAGAGAACTGGACGTTCTTTCTCGGGTTTTTTCGATTGCTTAGGCATAATTCGTTACGTATTCGTAAACAATATCTTGTACTAATTCATATAATTCACGATCATCATTTAATTGTTCGGTAACGATTTGATCGTACAGTTTATCTAGCATATCAGCTGTAATCCACTGTTCGTGTTCTCCTCTATATTGCATTAACGCTCGTTTAATCATCTGCTTTACAAACTGTCCATCCACTTTTAGTTTCCTCCCTTAAGCTAACTTTAGTATAGCTAAAATTTTGTATTGTTCCTAATGAAAAAAATTTATTGAAATCGAACGTATATTCGTTTAATATATGTTTATAATAAAAATAAGAACATTAGTTCTTATATTTTTTGGAAAATCGGAGTGATATGTATGAGCATTTGTTATGAAGAGTTACCACATCATCGGATATTATGCATCGATATGAAGAGCTTTTATGCAAGTTGTTCTGCGGTCATGCTCGAATTAGATCCATTAGAATGTTATTTAGCAGTTGTTGGAGATGTAGAGAGAGAAGGAAGTATAGTCCTTGCAGCTTCCCCACGATTAAAAAAGGAATTTGGGATTAAAACGGGATCAAGGGTTTTTGAAATACCGAAAGATCCGCGAATTAAAATTGTAAATCCTTCAATGTCAAAATATCTAGAAATCTCAACAAACATAGTAAAGTTATTAAATGAATTTGTACCCTTAGAGGATTTACATGTATACAGTGTTGATGAATGTTTTTTAAAGGTGGATGGAGTGAAGAGATTATGGGGTGATGCTTGGGAGATTGCCGAAAAAATTCGCACTGAAATTATGGCACGATTTCAATTACCTTGTTCGATTGGGATTGGACCGAACATGCTTTTGTCGAAGCTGTGCTTAGATTTAGAAGGAAAAAAAGATGGGATAGCGGAGTGGACTTATGAAGATGTAGAAAAAAAACTATGGCAGGTGAGTCCTCTTAGTGAAATGTGGGGAATCGGTAAAAGAACCGAACGAACTTTAAATGCAATGGGTATTTTTACAGTAGGACAGTTAGCGAAATATCCTCTTCATTTGCTGGAGAAAAAATTCGGGGTGATGGGAAATCAACTATATCATCATGCGTGGGGAGTAGATCTGTCTGAGCTAGGTGCGCCAATAATGAATGGACAGATTAGTTTTGGTAAAAGCCAAATATTAATGAGAGATTATACGAAAGTCGAAGAAATTAAGTTTGTTATTCGTGAAATGTGTGAAGAGGTTGCACGCCGAACTCGTAATGCTAAGAAGGCAGGACGTACGATTACATTAGGAATTGGATATAGTCGTGAAGAATTCGGTGGAGGATTTTCCCATGCTTTTACAATGGATGAACCTACAAATATTACTTCAGATTTGTATGAAATCTGTACAAAATTATTTGATCGATATTATGAAGGGAAGACAGTTCGGCAAATTCTCATTTCTCTTTCGAATATTGTAAGTGACGAAATCATGCAGTTAAATTTGTTTGACCAGAAAAAACCTCAAAAGCGTAATTTAGGATATGTGATGGACGCAGTCCGAAAAAAATACGGATCATCTTCGCTCCTCTGGGCTGTTTCTTATGCAGAAGGAGGAACAGCACTTGCCCGAAGCAAGCTGGTAGGTGGACATAAAGGGTAAAAGATTTCCTTTCGTCCTTTTCTCCCTGCAGGTGAAAGCCACTAGTTCTACCTAAGATAAAATGAGAAAAAAAGGAGAAGAATGCCGATGATTCGTGACCGTGGCACGATTAAATGGACGTCAATGATGTTACCAGAACATGTAAAAATGCTTCGTGATTGGAAAGTATCACAAAATTATGAACAACAAAAAGATGTAGATGAACAACTATTAGAGGAAATGAACCGTCATCTTCAACAGGCAATTCATGAAGATGAAAGTGTACAAATTACTTATTATAAAGATCACTATCACCATAATGTAAAAGGAAAAATAGGGAAAATTAATTTACACCAAAATAGGCTATCCATTTATGAAGAACAAGCTGGATATATGGAGCTGTTATTAAGTGATATTGTGGACGTGAAAATTGGATCTTGAAAATCAAAAAAAAATAATGAACCGTTAACGAAAACTCCCTCTTTTTTAAGTACATATACATCGAAAGGGGGAGTTGAAAATGGCGCAAATTGCTACTCAACAACTAACATTGTATGTAAATTTACATGCAGGAAAAGACGCACAAGGAAAAATCATGATCAAGAGGAAGGCATATAAAAATGTCCGAGTTGATGTTGATTTAGTGAAGCTAAGTGAAATTGGTAATGCTTTAGCATCATTGCAAGATCTACCGTTAGTAGAACTAGAAGTATTAAGCAATGGACTACTTTTAAACAGTCTATAAAAAAGGAGGAGAGCGACATGATTCAAACATTAGAACTTAAATTTTTAAATGAAAACGAAAAGGTCGTTACGCTAACAGTAGACAATCCAACCATTCCAGTTAATCCAACATTAATCAATCAAGTAATGGATAAAATTGTAGCAAACAACGTATTCACTTCTACAAGTGGAATTGTCGTAGCAAAACAAGGCGCACGCTTGGTTGGTAAGGAGATTATTGAGATAGAGTTATAGGCTTTATTATGGTTAGAAAATGAGTTTTGTAGGCAGTCCAAAGACCTTCTGAAATTGTAGTGACCCCATAAAGTTAGACTGGTTACTTCAATTAGGCAGCTTGTTGGGCATGAACTCGGTATTTTACTGGGCTCATGCCTTTTAATTTTGCCTTAATTCGTTTGTTATTGTAGTAATCTATATATTTAGCTAGTTCTTGCTTAAAGTGTTCAACACTGTTAAATTCTTTTAGATAAAGTAGTTCAGATTTCATGATACTAAAGAAACTTTCTATTACTGCGTTATCGTAACAGTTTCCTTTTCGTGACATACTCTGCGTGATGCCACGTTTAATTAGGGTAGTACGATATTTTTTCATTTGATAGTGCCAGCCTTGGTCTGAATGAATTAGTAGTATATCGGAATCTGTTAAACGTTCAAAAGACTGTTCTAACATAGTTGATACAAGTGAATAAGTTGGACGTGAACCAATTGTATAAGCAATTATTTCACCGTTATATAAGTCCAACATAGGTGAAAAATATAGCTTCTCTCCAAATAATTTAAATTCAGTAATATCTGTAACCCATTTCTCATTTGGTTTATCTGCTTGGAAATTTCTATCTAAAATATTAGGGGCAACCTTACCCACTTCACCTTTGTAAGAGCGATATTTCTTTACCTTTACAAGTGATTTTATCCCTAGTACTTTCATGAGTCGTTGAACTTTTTTATGATTTATTTTATAACCACGATTAGTAAGCTCGTCTCGAATTTTACGATAGCCATAACGACCTTCATGTTCCTCGTAAATTTCTTTTATCATTACTTTTATCTCTGTATCTGGATCAGGACGGTCTAGATTTTTCATCCAATAATAGTACGTACTACGCGGAATACTGGCAAGCAGTAGAAGTTCTTTTAACGAAAACTCATGCCTTAATTCACAGACAACTTTTACTTTGTCATGTTTCGTGATTTTTCCTTGTTTTGAACTAAGGCATTCAACTTTTTTAGATACGCATTTTCCATGCGTAAACGTTCTATTTCAGCTTGAAGTTCTTCAACTGATCCCTTAAGTGGAGTTGTTTTCTTTGTTTCTTTTTTCATGGCAGATCGCCCCTTTTTCTTTGATTCTAGGGCGTCTAGTCCTTGTGATTCAAATAGAGTCCTCCATTTTCGAATCGTTCTAGGGGAAGGAATATTGAAAATTGCAGCTGCTTCATTCGGTGACGTCCCATGGTCATTCATATACTTTAATACGTCTAGTTTAAACTGTACCGAATAACTTGTATATGACTTTTTCAGCAAGCCATCAATCCCATTTTGCTTATATTGAGCTACCCAGTTTATTACTTCAGTATGGGACGTTCCAAATAACATACCAATGGAGTGAAAACTTTCTTTGCCTTCTAAATATCGTTTAACTACCGCTAATTTATGTTCAGTAGTAAATTTTGTCATAAAAAATGCACCTCCAAATGTTAGATGTGTCTAACATTTGGGGTGCACTTCAAATGCAGAAGGTCTTTTTTTGCGTTATAATAATAGAGAATGAAAACATAAAATAGAAATAGATAAATTGTAATAAGAATAATTTAGTAGAATTGGTGAATAGTTAGCATTCAGATTATAAGAGAATAGTAGAAAAGGAGAGAACGACATGGCATTAATTGCAATTGATATGGATGGTACACTGGTAAATGGTAAGAATGGAATACCTATGGAAAATGTTGAAAGCATCCGGGCAGCACAAAAGGAAGGAATCCATGTTGTCATTTCTACAGGTAGAATGTATGAAAGTGCAAAGGAAGTATTAGATGAAGCTGGTCTAACTTGTCCGATTGTCTGTTTAAATGGCTCCCAAATATATGACTATGAGGCAAAAATTTTGCACAACGATTCAATGGATAAAGAAATTTTTGCGAAAGCCTTAAGCATATGTGAAGCAGAAAATAAAACATTTATTATTAGTACTAGTGAAGGATCATTTACAAAGTGTCGAGATACACTATATGATGAATTTTTTACTGATAAGCAAACTGGCAAGACACACAAAGTGACAGCTACTTTAAGAAAGGTTCGAACTTACTCTTCTATTGAAGATTTTAAGGATCTTGATGTATATAAAATATTATTTCTTTCCAAGAATGAAGAGGTTATTAGTCGCATTCGTCTAAAACTAATGCAAGAAGAGGGACTATTAATTACTTCGTCAGGCTCAAATAACGTTGAAATTAATGCAGCAAATGTAAGTAAAGGAGCGGCATTATTAAAGCTTGCACCAATCCTTGGAGTAGATTTAAATGAGAGCATGGCAATTGGCGATAGTTTTAATGATGTCTCTATGTTTAATCGAGTAGGTTTTCCAGTAGCTATGGGAAATGCGAAAGAAGAACTAAAAAGCTACTGTACATTTGTTACAAAAACAAATGAAGAAGCAGGCGTAGCCCATGCAATCTATCATTTTTTAGATCAAAAACAAAAATTGAAACAAAGTTAATTAAATTCAATTTGTAGACCGGCAAGAGAGAGTTTAAAAGTCAAAGTACTTTTGAGACTCTCTTTTTTTGCATTCTTTCTATACTTTGTAGACACTTCTTATTCCTTTTCCCTATTTTAAAGACATAAAGATTGTATAGGTTAACATAATCTAAATATAAACTATAAAGGATGTGGATTGTTAAAATGGATGTAGCCTTAGGTATATTTCCAATCATTATTATGCTTTTTTACATTGCAATTCCTATAGGTCTTATAGTAGTAATCTCCTACTTCTATAAATTATTTAAAATCCGAAACGAGGAATTAAAGAAGCAAAATGAACTATTAAATCGGATTGTAAATGTACTAGAGAGGTCATAAAACTCGCAATACTATATGATTTAACAGAACTTAGTCCGATGATGACTAAGTTTTTTTATTCTATTAAAATTGAAAAAAATAAAAAAACTAGTGGACATGCTGTAACGAAAAGAAAAAACTTTCATATTAATAAAATATATAGACAAGTCTTTAATATGTTACTCCTAAGAGGATTTATGTCTAATAATAATGAAAGGTGATAATATGAGACATTCAAGACACCCAAGACATCATTGTCCACCAATACCTCCTGGCGAAAGCTTTGCATTTGTTACAAATAGTGGTGGAACAATTTCAGTAATACAAGAAGGAACAGTTGTAACTTTTCCATCATTTCAGTATTTAGGTGAAGGAATTACAATTGATCGAGCAAATGATCGACTAACAGTTGAGGCACCAGGTAATTATTTTATTACTTACACTGTGAATTTAAATGCACTATTAGCCGTATCTACAAGAATATTAATAAACGGTAGACCTATTAATGCATCAGCAATCGTAAATGAAGTGAATAGATCCATTTACGGTAGTCAAATGATCTTACCATTAGAAGCTGGAGATACAATTTCACTTCAATTATTTGACTTTGTTGGAGATGTTAAGTTGTTACAAGGTGCTGGAGCAACAATTAATCTATTCAGAGTTCATTAGTATAAGATTTTATCGTTATGCTTCAAAAGATTCTCCTATCCCGTTACAAGAATGCACTGCTTTTTAAAAAAGTAGTGCATTTTTTAATAAGTTAAAATCATAAAGTAATAAAGGTGAATCTAGTAATAACCACGAAAGTACATATCGTAAAGTATAAAATTAACAAAGGAGAATGATCTATGAGTAAAAAAGAGTTTATATTAGATCAATTGGAAGTCTGTCGTAATGTTGAAAGTTGGATTCAACCTTTAAATGTAGCATTGGAGAATTTAAGTTTAGAGGATATAAGTTGGAGACAAAATGATTTTACTCATACGATCGCTGAAATCGTATACCATCTGTATTTCTATAATGAACGATGGTTGAGTAGATTTAAAGGAGAAATACCAACTGAAGTAATCGATAGTAATGCTTCAACTTTTCGAGAGATGGAAAATTTAACAAGGGAATATTGGCAGGAGCTTGTTGAACGGTTAGACGAGAATTTAGCGAATTGGCAGCAAGCCATAAAAGAAGCAGATGAATCAAAGCTTTATGAACAAATTCCAAACTTTCCAGTAGATGCAGTCTGGTGGGGAGCATTATCTAATTTATGTACTCATAATGCTTATCATATCGGGCAAATCCTCTACATACGAAAAGCACAAGGTTCATGGGTATCAAAAGAAGAGTAGGAAGCTAATACGGAGAAAAATCATTAAATAATTTGTATTGCCGTATAAGAAATAGTAGGCTATTTTGGAAGAAGTAGGAATAGATGGAAATAGAATTGAAAAAAAGATAAATAAGGGAAAATGGGGAACAAAAGATGATCACACAAAATGTTAGGGATTACATTTTGAAAAAGTACAATATAAGCGAATTGAATTTTTTAGGAAAGGGACAAGAAGCAGAAGTCTACTCTTATGATCAAAAGAGAGTCTTAAAATTATATAAACCAACAGCCCATTCAAAGCTAGAAATATTAAAGCAATTTTATGAATCAATGAATTCTAGTGATGCAAATTTTGAATTACCTAGAATTCACGAGATTATAAAAGAGAAGGGCGTTGTTTTAACAATTGAAAAACGAATTGAAGGCAGAAATATACAAAAGGATTTATCAAATTATGATGAGCAAGTATTAGATTCTTTCTTTGAAAACTATCTATCTACAATATTAAGTATTCAAAGGATTGAATTAGAAAAGCAATTTAAAGGCATTAAATTATTAAGTGATTATGAAGAAGTTTCTTCAAAGGACTGGAACGGTTTTTTAAAGCAATCGCTACTAAGAAAGAATACAGAAGTAGATTATTATTTGAAAAGAGATGTATCAGATTACGAAGTGAAATTAAAACGTTTAATAGATGCATTTTCAGTTGGATATGAAGGGGAATATGCATTAGTACATGGTGATTATTATCCATCAAATCTATTAGTAAATTCAGATGGACAAATTAATGGTGTAATTGATTTCGGATTAATGACATTATATGGAGACCCGTTATTTGATGTTGCATTAAGCTGGATTTTATTTGATTTATATGATGAATTGGGTGAAATAAAGCTAGCAAAATATTTAAATAAAGTAGTTGATCGATTAGGAGAAGAGGTTAGAAGTACAATCCATTTATACGTTTTATTTTATAGTATTTATTCGGCAAATTTCTTTTCAGAAACTTGCAGTGATGGACACTACCAATGGAGTGTTCGCAATTTAAATAACGAAAAATTTTGGGCTGTACTAGAAAATTAATGAAAAATATGAAACTACTAATAAAAAATGCTCACTACCTAAATAGTAAGCATTTTTTTGTTTATTTATTTACTTCTGATTTGACTAAACCAGCTACAAGTATATAGCGCTGCGGTGCATGTCCAATAAAATTAAACGGATAACAAGTACTTACCGTTAAAGTTGGTCTTGGTTTTGGAATAATAACAGTGCGATCATCTTTATCAACGATACGAATTTTATGAACCTTGTAAGTAAATGTGCCAGCCGAAGTTTTAACAATTAACGGATCGCCCACTTTTACTTTACCGAGCCCACGAAATACAGTATCTCGATGTCCAGCAAGAACACTATTATCTCTTTCACCTGGCATCACAGATTTAGCGTAATGACCTATTCCTTTTGCAAGCTCATCCTCATCTGTCCCGTGGAAGATTGGTAGAGTTGCTTGAAGTCGAGGAATCGTTAATGTACCCATTTCATCGCCAAATTTAGGATAAGTCTTGTAAAGCGGTTCATCTCTTTTAATTTGCTTCAATTTAGTTGCTGTTTCTGTTTTGATTTCTTTTTTGAAATCATCCTTAGACTGTTTATACAGTACGTAGGTTTTAATTAAAGAATAAGCATTTGTTGTAGCAAAAAATAATCCGACAATAAAAAGGAGTGCTGAAAATATAAGTAGAACTTTTCGTTTACGATTCATAGCTTATCGTTTAACAATTACCTTTTTACGTAAAACAACAGCAGCTAACATCATTAACATACCAACCATTGTCCATTCAGTTGTATGAGTTGCAGTAGTAGGAAGTTTACCGCCATTTTCTGTTCTTACAGTAACATTAGGTTTTGGGTTCTTAGTTGCTGGTTTTGGGTTTTTAATTGCTTTTTCAGTATCTTTAACGATATCCACGATCTGATCATCACCTAAAAGTTCATCTGGTGAAAATACAGCGTCTAATAATAGATTACCAGCATTATCATAAATCTCTAAATATACTTTTATATTTTCCATAGAATCCATAGAATCATCCATAGTAAGTAATTTAGCAAAAGTTAAAGGAGTTTTAACGCCATTTTGTTCAATCGCAACTTTAATATCAATTTTTAAAGTAGATTGAAGCTCTTTTACGATATTCATTAATTCTACTTTTAATTCAGCTGGTAATTCTTTTGGAGCAGCCTCAGAATCCATTGAGAAAATTTCAGGATAATTTTCTTCTAAAGCAGATGCACGTTCTCCTAATGCTTCTAATTTTGCTTCAACAGCAGGATCATCATTTACAACTTTTTCTAGGTATGCAGATAGATTATTAATTTCTGATTGAGTAATTCCAAACTCTGAAAGAGCAGAAGAAATATCTTCCATAGAAGGGAATTGATCTTCTACACTACCTGACTCATCTTCATCTAAATAAATTAAGTTTTCGATATCAGAAGTAAAATAATACGTATCTAGTAATGATGCATTTTTGTCCATATCATCATAGTAGACTGCTAGATCTTTAATTTCATCTTCAGTGTAACCGTACTCATCTAGAAGAGCGTCTAAAGTTTTTTGTGTAAGTCTTTCACCTAAAGTATCTTTTAACTCATCAACTGAATCGAAATCAGAGATCGACTCACCGTAGTAAGAATTTAAATAATCCTCTAATTGTTTTTGAGTTAGGTTGATACTAACTAAATAAGATTTTAATTCATTTGCATTTGGCGCTGCATATGCAGTTACACCTGGTACTACTAATGCTGCAGATAAAACGACTGAAGCTAATACCTTTTTCATATTGTTTTCCCCCTAAATAGTACATTCCCTAAATATAAAATGTGATTAGATCAGTATTATGAATGATTCAAATATAATAAAGGTATGAGGGCATAAGAAAGCCGATTATTTAGGATTGCTCAATAATCGGCGCCAGAAAAATGAAATTATTCTGATTCTTTAGGAGCTCGAACGACAGATTCGAATTTTCCTTTATGAGTACCGTCACAATATGGTAATTTACTTGACATGCCGCATCGACATAATGAGAAAGCTGCTTTTTGCGGATATGTATTCCCTTCAGCATCAACTAAATCAACTGTTCCAGTTACACGTAAAGGACCATTATCTAAAACCTTAATTTGAACATCAGACATATTAAATTTCCTCCTACACATCTTAAAGTTATTATATATTACATTTATGTTAAAATAAATGGGGTATTTTAATAAAGTATTAACTTTTAATATGAAATTAACATGAATTTAGTATAAAATGAAAAGGTTATTTTTTTTATACTAAATTCATGTTAAAGATAACTAAGTAAAAATTTATGTTAAGGAGTGACAATTCATGATTCGAATAGCAAAAAAAGAAGATGCCAAACAAATTGTCCCTCTAATTGTACAAGCGATTGAAGATATTGTATTTATGTTAACAGGGACAACATCATACGAACAAGCAACCCCAATTTTAGAATATTATGTTCGATCTGAACAAAATCGACTAAGTTACCATAATTGTTTAGTGAAAGAAATTGAAGGGAAAGTTGTAGGAGTGATTATAGCCTACCATTCCTTGGAATTATCAGTACTTGATCGTGAAATGCTTGAAATAATAAGTCGTAATTTAAATATCCAAAATGTAAAAGTAGATAAGGAAGCAGATGATGAAGATTTTTATATTGATACATTATCAGTGCATTCAGATTATCAAGGCAAAGGAATTGGAACTGAATTATTAGAAGGATTACTTTCTTTTGCCAAAAACAAAGGGATTACTCGTGTTTCATTAAATGTTGATCAAGACAAACCATCTGCTCGCCGATTATATGAAAAAGTGGGATTTAAATATGAGAAAGTTAGATTTATTATGAATCATTCATACGATTATTTAGTGTTCCCAATAAATGAAAAAATATTCGAAACAAAAGTCGTTTAAGATGCATCCTTTCGATTGTTTAAGTTAAAATTAAGTTTGAACAATAGGAGGGATACATATGAATTTTTTTACATTCGCAAATCCAACAGAATTAATATTTGGTAAAGATAGTGTACAAAAGTTAAAAGAAAAGGCTGCTAGCTTTGGAAAGAATGTTTTAGTTGTATACGGTGGTGGAAGTATTAAGCGAAATGGCCTATATGATCAAATAGTAGGTATTCTTAAAGAAGCTGACAAAACAGTTTATGAACTAAGCGGAGTTGAACCAAATCCGAAATTATCAACAGTTCATAAAGGTATACAAATTTGTAAAGACGAAAATATTGATTTTGTTTTAGCTGTTGGTGGTGGTTCAGTAATCGACTGTACAAAAGCTATTGCAGTTGGTGCGAAATTTGATGGTGAGATTTGGGATATTATTACACGTAAAGCATTCCCAACAGATGCATTAAAATTTGGAACAGTATTAACGCTTGCAGCAACTGGTTCAGAAATGAACGCTGGGTCAGTTATTACAAATTGGGAAACAAATGAAAAATTAGGTTGGGGAAGTAAATTTAGTTACCCAACGTTTTCAATCCTAGATCCTCAAAATACATTTACAGTTCCTCGTGATCAAACAGTTTATGGATCAGTGGATATAATGTCACATGTTATTGAGTCATATTTCCACCATGGAACGAATACAAAAATTCAAGACCGTTTCTGTGAAGGAATCTTAAAAACAGTTATCGAAACTGCTCCAATCGCAGTAGAGAAATTGGATGATTATGAAGCGCGTGAAACACTACTATATAGTGGAACAATGGCATTAAATGGAATCTTAAGTATGGGTGTCCAAGGTGATTGGGCTACACATAATATAGAGCATGCAGTTTCTGCAGTAACAGATATTCCACACGGTGGAGGATTAGCAATTATTTTCCCTCATTGGATGGAATATGTAATGAGTGAAAATGTTGATCGTTTCTGTCAATTTGCAGCTAGAGTATTTGATATCAGGCAAGAATCAATGTCAAAAGAAGAATGGGCATTAGCTGGTATTAAAGCTTTACGCACATTCTGGGACTCAATCGGTGCACCAAGTCGTTTAAGTGAGTACGGTATTACAAAAGAACAACTACCTGAAATGGCTGCTAAAACGGTTAAATATGGTCCATTTGGTAACTTTAAAAAATTAGATCAAGAAGATGCATTGAAAATTTTAGAGGCAGCTCTTTAATAGATCCAAAACTGGGCAGAGAAAAACTCTGTCCAGTTTTTATATTGAATTATGGTTAACGCCAATATTATTTAAAAAAGATGAAACAATTGAATAGTAATCATCTTTGTTTTCATTTAAACTCATAGCGTGGGCACCATTTTCGGCAATGAATAGTTCTCTCTTATTTTGATTTTTCGCTTCGAATAATTTAAGTGTATGTGTAAATGGAATATAAGGGTCTGGTTTACTATGAACAAATAAAACAGGATTTTTAATATTATGTGTTGCCAGTAAAGGAGAAATATCTTTAATGAAAAATCCATTCCGAAGCTTTAACCAAATGCTAGAAACGGGAAGGATTGCCCATTTAGGAAGTTTATAATCCATTTTCAAACGATATGTAAGCTGTTCTTCGAATGTAGAGAACGCGCAGTCTGAAATATAGAAAGCTGCAGAATCCTCAACAAAACCAGCATATTGTAACATTGTACATGCTCCCATTGACTCTCCATGAATGCCAAGAACAATCTCACCTTTTAAATCCTTTAAATATTGAACAACAGATTGTAAGTCATATTTCTCATAATATCCATAGCTAGTTGTATGACCACCTGACTCCCCATGTCGCCTATGATCATAAGTAAGTACATTAAAGCCAAGCCTTAAAAATAGCTCAGCATATTTAATTGAGTTATTCTTATTAACCGTTACACCATGTGTAATAATGACCCAATTATTTGTATCAAAGGACTCAAACAAGTATCCCTTTAATTCGTATCCATAACGAGATTGGATAGAAAAGGGTTGTTTTTGAACAGAACGATACAATCCTTCATCAAATCGGAAATTTTCCAACTCGCGCTGATAAATAAACTCAAGAGAATTTGTTTTCATAAACAAAACTTGCTGCGTAAAATAGTAGCCAACTCCAATAAAATAAATAAGAAAAAGAACAGCTACAACAAGCCAGATCATCATAATAGAACCATCACTCTCTATCCGAAAAGAATATCAAGAATTGTCGTTAACTCACCACGGGTTTTACCTTCTAAAATTGAAGGATTATAAACCTCAACAAAACCGCAATTTAAACAAGAAACAAATAAAAAATGATTATAATCAATATCTAGTAATTTACTTAAACCTGAACCGGACATTGATACTTCTTTAGTTTTTGCGTGTGTATGTTTACATTTCGAACAAACAAATTTATCCCTTAACAATTCTTCAGCTCTAGCCATAAATTAAACCCTCCTTTTTAGTAAAGTGTATCATAGGAAAAAGAAAATTTAATAAAGGGATTTTGACAATTAAATTAAGAATGACGAGTTTATAAATTGAACATTGTCGCTTCATGTTCATAAATAATCCTTATAAGATATAAAAGGATTCATGAGTAGGAAAAAATACAAAATATGAAATATGCTAACCCATTAGGTGTTCATGAGTAAGTAAAGGGTAAGAAGAAGGAGTTTAGTTACACATAAGGTGTTCATGAGTAAGTAAAAAGGTAAGAAGATGGAGCTTGGTTACTCATGAGGTGTTCATGAGTAAGTAAAAAGGCAAGAAGATGGAGCTTGGTTACTCATGAGGTGTTCATGAGTAAGTAAAAAGGCAATAAGATAGGGCTTGGTTAATCAAAAGGCTCAAATGGAAAATGTTGTGTATCAGATCGATTTAATTAGGTTAAGCTGTTTAAAAGTATAGATTCCAATGAATATATTTTTAGGGACAACTAGACAAGAGATTATGATTTATGATAAATTATACAAGAAAAATTCCTTTAAAAACTACATATTTTAAATCGATGAAAAGGACAGTAGTTTTTGCTATATTCGATAGCGAGCTAGGGACGGTGGAAGCCTAGTGATGAAGCATGAATGAAGAACACCTTTGAGTTCTAACCGAAAGGGATCACTTAAGTAGGCTTAGACGTTACCAGCACGTTATTAACTGGGATAAGCAGTGTTAGCTTTAAAGTTGGTCATATTATGACAATTTGGGTGGTACCGCGGAAGTTAGTCTTTCGTCCCTTTTATAGGGATAGAAGGCTTTTTTTATTGGACATTAACATAAGGAGGCTAATTATGATAAAGACTGTAGTAAAAGATTTATACAGAAATCAAGAAAATTTTAAAGACCAAACCGTTCAAATTTCAGGATGGATTCGTACTCTTCGTGATTCTAAAACAATTGGTTTTATGGAGTTAAACGACGGTACATTCTTTAAGAGTGTACAAATAGTATTTGAGGACAATCTTGAAAACTTCAAAGAAATTACGAAGTTACCTATTAGCTCAACTGTTTTAATAGAAGGTGAATTTATTCCAACTCCGGAAATGAAACAACCTTTTGAAATTAAAGCAACAAAAATTGTGATTGAGGGATTATCAGATACAGATTATCCATTACAAAAAAAGAGACATTCTCTTGAGTATTTAAGAACAATCGCTCATTTACGTCCAAGAACGAATGCTTACTCAGCGGTTTTCAGAGTAAGATCTCTTGCATCATATGCCATTCATAAGTTCTTCCAAGAAAAAGGATATGTATATGTACATACACCAATCATTACTGGAAGCGATACAGAAGGCGCAGGAGAAATGTTCCGTGTGACTACAATGGATCTGAACCAAGTTCCAAAAGCTGAAGGCGGAAAAGTGGATGACGGCGCGGATTTCTTCGGTAAAGAAACTAACTTAACTGTAAGTGGCCAATTAAATGGTGAAGCTTATGCCCTTGCTTTCCGTAATGTGTATACATTTGGTCCGACTTTTAGAGCAGAAAATTCAAATACTGCACGACATGCGGCAGAATTCTGGATGATTGAGCCGGAAGTTGCTTTTGCAGAACTACCAGATATTATGGATCTTGGTGAAGACATGGTTAAGTTTGTAATTAATTATGTATTTGAACAGGCACCTGAAGAAATGGAATTCTTTAATAGTTTTATTGATAAAACACTTATTGAAAGATTAAAGAATGCGTTAGAATCTGACTTTGGTAGAGTTACTTATACTGAAGCTGTTGAATTATTACAGAACTCTGGTAAAAAGTTTGACTACCCAGTTGAATGGGGAACAGATTTACAAACTGAACATGAACGTTACTTAAGTGAGGAAATTTACAAGCGTCCTGTATACGTAACTGACTATCCGAAAGAAATTAAAGCATTTTATATGAGAGCAAATGAAGATGGCAAGACAGTAGCTGCGACAGACTTATTAGTTCCTGGTATTGGCGAATTAATCGGAGGAAGTCAACGTGAAGAAAGAGAAGACATCCTTGTAGAGCGAATCAAAGAACTTGGTATGAATGAAGAAGATTACTGGTGGTATTTGGAGCTTAGAAAATACGGCGGTACAAAACATTCTGGTTATGGAATTGGATTTGAACGACTTGTTATGTATTTAACAGGAATGAAGAATATCCGTGATGTAATACCATTCCCACGTACACCAGGAAATGCAGATTTTTAAATATAAAAATAAACAATAGGATGCTGCGGCATCCTATTGTTTTTATGAAGCACCAAAAGAATCTGAGTTTTAGCATTTGAAAAAAGAGAAATAGTAGTTTTATAATATATGTAAAGATGAAATACTTCTCTTTCTACTATAAATTATTATAAAATAATGGAAATGGAAGGTGATATAATATGAAAAAAAGAAAACCACAACAGCCTGTAAAACCAGCGTATGAACAGAAAGAAAAAATATCATTAGGATCATTAATGAATGAAGAAATTCTTCAAAAATTAAAAAATACAAAAAAACAATTGCAAGAAAATGAAACGAAGCTAAAAGAGGAAGAAGAAGCACGTATTCGTGAAGAAAAGAGATTACGTGAGAAAAATAAATCATTCGAAGAGTTACTTAACGAGAGTAATATCTCTTGGAAGGACTTTAAATAAGACGCCATTGGTGTCTTATTTTTTTTGTAAGTGTAAAAAATTAATTTAATCATTTTTTTATAAGAAATTTCACATTATGAAATTTTTTGATTGTTCTAAATTTTATAATTTTTTATAGTGAAATTAAGTTAATTAAAAAGTAGTAGGTGGTGTAAATAATTTAAGAAAGTGAAATTGATCTTTTTGAAAGCGCTTTAAAAAATTTCCGAATTCGATTTAAAAAACAAAGTTTAAAAAAATTACATATCGGAGTGGAGGAATTATTAAATGGGTATTCGTACAGGAGCGCAATATATTGATGGACTAAAATCTAGAAAGCCAGACGTATGGTTAGGTGGAGAAAAGGTAGAAGATATCGTAAACCATCCAGTTTTCAAACAACCGATTCTAGAGATTGCAAAATTATATGATATGCAGTTCGATCCAGCTTATCAAGAAAAAATCACACATATTTGTGAAGAAACTGGCGAGCGAATTTCTAATGCATTTTTAGTGCCTAAGTCATCTGAGGATATTAAAAAGCGTGGAGATTTATTCGAAGCATATGCAAAGTCAACATTTGGTTTAATGGGAAGAACACCAGATTTCTTGAACATTGTCTTAACTTCAATGGCAAGTAATTCATGGTTTTTAGATAAATATAATCCAGAGTGGTCAAAAAATGTCCAAAATTATTTCAAATTTGTTCGTGATAATGACGTCTTCTTAACGCACGCAATTATTAATCCACAAAATGATCGCAGTAAGCCATCTTATGAACAAAAAGATCTATTTACACATTTAGGTGCTGTTGAAGAAACGGTTGATGGATTAGTTGTTAGAGGGGCTAAAATGCTTGCAACATTAGCACCAATTACAGATGAAGTCATTATTTATTCATTCCCTGGATTCCACGAAGGTGATGAGCGATATGCTTTAGCATTTGCACTTCCGATTGACACGCCGGGATTAAAAATTTTATGTAGAGAGCAAATGCAAGATGGTAAAAGATCATTTTTTGATCATCCATTAGCATCTAGATTCGAAGAGATGGATGCTGTCCTTGTATTTGAAGATGTGTTAATCCCTTGGAATCGTGTATTTATTCATAATAATGTTGAAGCTGCAAATAATCTATATCCAAAAACAGGTATTGCACAACAGCCTGCTCATCAGTCTGGCGTAAGAGGCTACGTAAAATTAGCTTTTGCAGTAGAGGTAGCTTGCAAATTAGCTGATTCAATTGGAGTAGATGTTTATTTAAATGTCCAAAATGACTTAGGTGAACTACTACAATCAGTTGAAACAATTCGTGCGTTACTTCGAGTTTCTGAAACAGAGTATGAGACATTACCTTCAGGCGAAGTAAGACCGGCATGGGAACCACTTGAGACAATTCGTGGCTTGCTTCCAACTATGTACCCAAGAGCAATTGAAGTGATTCAAACAATTGGTGCAGGTGGCTTATTAATGTCACCAACAGAAGCAGACTTTGAACATCCTGAGCTAAGAGATGCAATGGATAAATATTATGTTGGACGTGAAGGAGTATCCTCTTTAGAACGAATTCAATTATTCAAACTTGCATGGGATTTATGTGGAGAAGCTTTTGGACAAAGAGCACTTCAATATGAAAGATATTATACTGGTGACCCAATTCGAAAAAGAGCAATTTACTATAACCAAATGAAACGCAAGAAAACATTTAGTATGGTAGACGATGCATTAAACGGAGCAAAAAACTTAAAAGGAGTATCGACTAATCTAGCGAATTCTAAAGTTAACTGATTAATTTTAGAAAGCAGGGATTTTATGAAATTTTTTAGTATCAAAGAGGAGGGGATCTAGTGATCTCTTCAGTTCAAAAGATTTCTAGAATATTAGATTGCTTTACAGAAGAAGAACCAGTCCTAGGAAATTTAGAAATAGCTGAAAAGTTAAATATGAATGCAAGCTCGGTCCATCATTTAGTTCGAACTCTTTGTGCTGAAGGAATTTTAATTCAGGATAGTAAGAAAAAGTATCGACTTGGTTGGAAGCTGCTTGAATGGAGTAATCACGTTATGTATCAACAAGACATATATAGTGAAGCCATTCCATTATTAGAAAATCTACTAAAAAATTATGATAGTACCGTTCATATCGGAATGTTTGATAAAGGGGACGTAAGATTTGTCTTAAAAGTTTCCTCAAAACATTCGATACCTGTCCCGACATTTATAGGTGCTAAACGACCTGCATATTGTACGAGTACTGGTAAAATCCTACTATCATATAATCCAGCATATTTAAAAACAACGATTGAAAAAGGCTTTAAAGCTTATACAACAAATACAATTACGAATATTGATGCATTAAAAAAAGAAATGACTGCGATTAAAGAGAATGGTTATAGCATTAGCAACAATGAAAATGATCTAGGATTATTCGGAATTGCAGCTCCAATTCAAACATATACTGGTCAAACTTTTGCAGCATTAAATATGGTTGGACCGGTTTCGTATATGATGAGCCAAGACATTGGTCGAATGATTCAGGATGTTGTGAAAACTGCTAAAACAGTCTCAAATCAGCTTGGTTATATTAATGCATAATGATAGCGCTTACTTAAGTTTAAATAAAAATGAATTAATTGGAGGATTAGAGATGAATCTTAAAAGTCGAGTTTTTAATATTTTCAAATTGATTGAGGATAATAAAGAGCTATTAAAACCACCAGTTAATAATAAGGTTATTTGGGAAGATTCGGAGTATGCTGCGATGATCATTGGAGGACCAAATAAACGTAGAGACTTCCATATCGATCCTGCAGATGAATTTTTCTATCAAATTAAAGGCAATTGCTATGTTGAGTGTATTACGCCAGATGGTAAGCGAGAAGTTGTAACAGTTGGAGAAGGTGAAATTTTTATGCTTCCTTCTTTTGTTCCACATTCACCTCATAGAGTAAAAGATTCATATGGAATTGTGCTTGAACGAAAAAGAGCAGAAGGTGAATTAGAAAGCTTTGTTTGGTTCTGTGATGAGTGTAATGAAGAAATGCATAAAACGACCGTTCAATTAACGGATATTGGTACACAAGTAAAAGAAGCGATTGAACAATTCAATGCTAGCCTTGAATTAAGAACATGTAAAAACTGTGGTCATGTCATGAAAGAGGAAGCGGATGAATGGGTATGCGTATAGACTTTCATACACACATCATTCCTGAGGATTTACCGAATTTTTTTGAAAAATATGGTCATGAAAGATGGCCAATTTTACAACCGACATGTTCATGTGGTGCCAATATTATGGTTGCTGGAAAAGTATTTAGGGAAGTAACTGATCAAGTTTGGAGTCCTGAAAAGAGAATTGAGGACATGAATAATGAAGATGTAACAATGCAAGTGCTGTCGCCAATTCCAGTTACATTTTCGTATTGGGCACCAGCTCCAGCAGCTTTGGAAATGGCTCAAATTCAAAATGATTTCATTGCAAATACAGTTAAAAAGAACCCTACAAAATTTATTGGATTAGGGACAGTACCAATGCAGAACGCCGAAGTAGCTATCAGGGAAATGGATCGCTGTATTCATACACTTGGATTAAGTGGATTGGAAATTGGTACAAATGTAAATGGAATAAATTTAGACAGTGATGAGTTTAGTCCATTTTTTGAAATGGCTGAAAGATGGAATGTCCCATTGTTTATTCATCCGTGGGAAACATTAGCGAAGGATCGTACTCCAGATCATAACTTTATGTACACGGTTGGAATGCCGAGTGAAACAGCTTTAGCTGCTGCTAGCTTAACATTTGGTGGTGTGATTGAAAAATATCCAAAATTAAAGATTTGTTTTGCACATGGCGGTGGTTCATTCCCATTTATTCTGCCTAGATTAGATCAAGGATGGAAGGTATGGCCGCATTTGCGAAAAACTGCCTATCCACCAAGTCATTATGTAAGTAATTTTTATTTTGATTCACTTCACTATGATCCTATCAATATTCAATTTTTAATTAACCGATTTGGTTATGACAAAATTGTGATGGGCTCGGATTATCCTTTCTTATTAAGGGAAACTCCACCTGGAAGAGTCATTAATCAAATGGATATTAATAAAGAAATGAAAGAAGCTATTTTAGGCAAAAATGCCCTGAAATTTTTAAATATTAAGGAGGCAGATTTACTTCATGGAAAACAAAGTATTGACTCCAGAAGATAGATTAATCAGTTTAGGTTATGCACTTAAAGCAATAAGACCGGCATCAGGTAATTATGTAAAATCTGTTCGTACTGGTAATCTACTATTTACATCTGGTCAAGGTGTAGATGAATACCATGGAAAAGTTGGACGAGAGTTAACGCTCGAGGAAGGGTATGCTGCTTCTAGGGAGTCAATGTTAAATTTAATTAGTGTCTTAAAGTACGAATTAGGGGAACTTTCGAAAGTAAAACGAATTGTAAAAATATTAGGCTTCGTAAATAGTACAGAAGATTTCTATGATCATCCGAAAGTGATGAATGGAGCTTCTGACCTTTTAGTAGAAGTGTTTGGTGAAAGAGGAAAACATGCTAGGTCGGCTGTTGGGATGGCACAGCTTCCACATAATACAGCGATCGAAATTGAAATGGTTGTAGAAATAGAGGATTGAAAAATTTGGTGGCACTCGTGTCACCTTTTATTCTATTAGAATGGTAGGTGCCTATTATGCAAGTTACAGAGAAGAAAAATAAAACATTACCGATCGATTGTAAGCATTTTATTGATGGACAATCTATTCCTTCTTTTAATCAAAAAACATTTTTAAATATTAATCCTGCAACTGAAGAAGTGTTAGGTTCTGTTTCTGAAGGTGGGGAGTTAGAAATTGATTTAGCAGTAAAAGCAGCAAAACGAGCGCTAAAAGGTGAGTGGAAACAATTTACTAGCAATCAAAGAGCGGCAGTATTAAGAAAAATCGGAGACGGAATATTAGCTCGAAAAGAAGAATTAGCAGCTTTAGAGGCAATGGATTCTGGAAAGCCATATGAACTTGCTTTAGAAGTTGATATTACTAGATCGGCTCACAATTTTTATTTTTTCGCTGATTATATTACAACTTTAAGCTCTGAGTCTCATATGCAAGATCAAACTGCCTTACATTATACATATCGTAGGCCTGTTGGTGTAGTCGGAATGATTAACCCATGGAATCTTCCTTTATTACTATTAACATGGAAGCTTGCACCTTGTTTAGCGGCTGGCAATACAGCGGTTATGAAGCCGGCAGAATGGACACCAATGACAGCTACAGTTTTAGCTGAAATTTGTAAAGATGCAGGCGTACCTGACGGAGTTGTGAATGTTGTACACGGATTTGGAGCAAATGCGGCAGGCTCAGCTTTAACAGAGCACAGCGATGTTGATGCAATCACATTTACTGGTGAAACAAAAACAGGTACAGCAATTATGAAGGCGGCAGCTCCAACGTTAAAAAAATTATCGTTTGAGCTTGGAGGAAAAAATCCAAACATTATCTTTGCTGATTCTGATTTAGACGAAGTGATTGAAACAACTTTAAAATCATCTTTTATGAATCAAGGAGAAGTTTGTTTATGTGGATCTAGAATTTATGTTCAGAGATCAATCTTTGATGAATTTATTGATAAATTTGTCGCGAAAACAAAGGAATTAAAAATTGGCGATCCGTTTGAAGAAGGCACAAAAGTGGGTGCGGTAATTAGTAAAGAACATTACGAAAAAGTATTATCTTATATCGAGATTGCAAAAGAAGAAGGTGGAACTATTTTAACGGGTGGCAGTAGACCAGCATCAATTGAAAAAGGATGCTTTATCTCACCGACAATCATTACAGGATTAAACCGTGATTCTAGATGTGTAAGAGAAGAAATATTTGGTCCAGTCGTAACAGTTATGCCTTTTGATTCGGAAGAAGAAGTGATTGAATGGGCAAATGATACTCATTATGGCTTAGGAGCTACAATCTGGACAAATGATTTACGCAGAGCTCACCGTGTTGCTCATCAAATTGAGGCTGGAATTATTTGGGTGAACACTTGGTATTTAAGAGATTTACGTACACCATTTGGAGGAATGAAGCAAAGCGGTTTAGGGCGCGAGGGTGGAATTCATAGCTTTGAGTTTTATAGTGAATTATCGAATATCACGATTAAATTATAAGAATTAAAAAGGGGGCTAAAGAAAGTGAAGATTACTAGTGTAGACGAGCTTACGATTCTGCTACAAGAAGCAGAAGAGAGTGGAGTAAGTATAAAAGCTTTAACTGAGATTTTTCCTGGATTAACTGAAAAAGAAGCCTATCAAATTCAATTAACAAATGTTGAAGAAAAATTGAAAAAAGGGCAGAAAATTATCGGTAAAAAAATTGGATTAACTTCAATTGCTATGCAGGAGTTATTAGGAGTAGATGAACCAGATTACGGTCACTTACTAACAGATATGAATATTCCTAATTTCGGTGAAGTTCAAGTTGCAAATATGATTTTACCAAAAGTAGAAGCTGAAATTGCATTTGTCTTAAAAAAGGATTTAATCGGGCCAAATATTACATTTGAGGATGTAGTTAATGCAACAGATTATATTGTACCTGCATTAGAGGTAGTTGATAGTAGAATCGAAAATTGGAAAATTCGATTAGAGGATACAGTAGCTGATAACGCTTCATCATGCTTATTTGTTCTTGGCAATGAACGTTTTGATGTAAAGGAAATTGACTTACCGAATGTTGCGATGGAATTATATCGTAACGAAGAATTGATGAATTCAGGTAAGGGAGAAGCAGTGCTAGGAAACCCAATTCATTGTGTAGCATGGTTAGCCAATAAATTAAGTGAATTTGGAATCTCGCTAAATGCAGGAGAAATTATTTTATCAGGAGCTTTGTCAGCTGCAATTAATGCAAATGCTGGGGACTTATTTACTGCGAAGTTCCCATTACTAGGTGAAGTCTCGATTTCATTTAAATAAATGAGGTGGTAATTATGAATAAATTAAAAGTCGGAATCATTGGTTCGGGGAATATTGGAACAGATTTAATGATGAAATTACAGAATAATCCATTTCTAGAATTAACAACGATGATCGGAATTGATCCAGAATCTGATGGGTTAAACCGTGCGAAGGAATTAGGAGTTGAAGTAATCGATAATGGTATTCAAGGTTTCATTGAACGAAAAGAACTGGCTGATTTATTGTTTGATGCGACTTCTGCAAAAGCTCATTTTCATCATGCAAAAGTACTTGGTGAATTAAAGAAGCGCGTGATCGATTTAACGCCAGCGGCAATTGGGCCATTTGTCGTACCACCTGTCAATTTAGGTTCACATATAGTCGAAAGGAATGTCAATTTAATAACATGTGGTGGGCAAGCAACAATCCCAATCGTTCATGCGGTAGGTCAAATTGCCGAAGTTGAGTACGCAGAAATCGTTGCAACAATTAGCTCAAGAAGTGCCGGTCCTGGTACACGTGCTAATATCGACGAGTTTACTGTAACAACGGCTAGAGGACTTGAAGAGATTGGTGGAGCTAAAAAAGGAAAAGCAATCATTATTTTAAATCCAGCAGAACCGCCAATTATGATGAGAGATACAGTTTATTGTAAAGTTACGAATGAAGATTTTAACCATGAAAGCATGATTCATTCCGTTAAACAAATGGTGAAAAAGGTTCAAGCGTATGTTCCAGGATACCGTTTAAGAATGGAACCAATCATAGATGGTTCAACTATAACTGTATATTTAGAAGTTCAAGGATCAGGGGACTACTTACCTAGCTATGCAGGAAACTTAGATATTATGACTGCATCAGCAGTAAAAGTAGCAGAAGAGATTGCACAATATGAAGTTGTAAAAACTGTTTAAAAAAGTGCTTAAAGAAAGTGAGGGAGTGCAATGTTTGGAAAAGAAGTCATTGTAACTGAAGTAGCACTTCGAGATGGAAGTCATGCAATTGCTCATTCATATACAGTAGATCAAGTCGTTCGAATTGCGAAGGCTCTTGATGATGCAAAAATGCCTTTTATTGAAGTATCACATGGAGATGGTTTAGGTGGTTCTTCATTACAATATGGTTTATCAACAACGAATGAATTTGAATTGATCGAAGCAGCGGTAAATTCATGTAATCATTCAAAGATTGCTGTCTTACTATTACCTGGTATTGGAACAGTAAATGAATTAAAAACGGCAGCAAAAATCGGAGCAAAAATGGCTCGTATAGCTACACATGTTACTGAAGCTGATGTTTCGAAACAACATATTTCCATGTCTAAAGAGCTTGGATTAGAAACTGTCGGTTTTTTAATGATGTCCCATATGGCACCAGTTGAAAAATTAGTAGAACAAGCCAAATTGATGGAAAGTTATGGTGCGGACGTTGTATATATGGTTGACTCTGCAGGTGCGTTTCTTCCACATGAAGTAAAAGACCGTATTGCTGCTTTACGAGGGTCCCTTGATATTGAAGTTGGATTCCATGCACATAATAATCTTTCTCTAGCGATGTCAAATACACTAGTAGCGATTGAAGAAGGATCTACTAGAATTGATGGCAGCGTACGTTGCTTAGGTGCTGGAGCAGGAAATACACAAACTGAAGTGTTAATTGGAGTGTTAGAACGATTAGGAATCAAGACAGGAATTGATTTCTATAAAATGATGGACTTAGCAGAGGAAATCGTTGCGCCAATTCTTCAAACACCACAAGAGATTACAAAAGGTAGTCTAATTTTAGGCTATGCAGGAGTGTATTCTAGTTTTC
This sequence comes from Gottfriedia sp. NPDC058432, assembly GCF_042721555.1. Classification (NCBI taxonomy): domain Bacteria; kingdom Bacillati; phylum Bacillota; class Bacilli; order Caryophanales; family Bacillaceae; genus Gottfriedia; species Gottfriedia sp. NPDC058432. The sequence continues at coordinate 120,345 of NZ_JBHXLC010000010.1, read as the reverse complement.
TATTACATGCTAATCGAGCAGCTAAAAAATGGAATGTTGATGCAAGAGATATCTTAATTGAATTAGGAAAACAAAAAGTAGTCGGTGGGCAAGAGGATATGATTCAAGAAGTTGCTTGTATGTTAGCAAATAAAAAATTGTCTGTTTTTTGAGAGGAGACGGGTTTTATGATAACTGAAATCGCGAATAAAATATATATGCACCAAAAAAAGGGTCTAGAAATGGATAAAATTACGATTGAACATCCAGAATTAAACGTTAATAATGCTTATGAAATTCAAAAATTAAGTATTGATAATGCGATTAAAAATGGTGATCCATTAATTGGTTGGAAAATGGGACTAACAAGTATTGCTAAACAAAAATCTGTTAATGTTGACGAGCCGATTTATGGACGCTTAACAAAATCGATGGAATTAGAAGAAAAAGAATTAAAGATGGAAGGTTTAATCCATCCGAGGGTTGAGCCAGAAATAGCATTTATGATCAACAAGCCATTATTTGGACAGGATGTAACAGCAAAAGATGTATGGGAAGCAACTGAGTATATTGTACCTGCATTAGAAGTAATTGATAGTCGATATAAAAATTTCTCATTTACGCTAACAGATGTAGTAGCAGATAATGCATCGTCATCAAAATTTATTATTGGTAAACAACAATATTCACCTACATATACTTCTTGGGATGAAATTAATGTTGAATTATACAAAAATGGCGTAAAAGTACAAAGTGGTGTAAGTTCTGATGTACTAGATCATCCAGTAGAATCCGTCGTAAAGTTGGTGCAGATGCTAAGTAAAAACGGCGAACAAATTGAACCAGGGATGATTATCTTAACGGGTGGAATTACAGAAGCGATCCATGTTGAAGAGGGCGATAGTGTAGAAGCACGATTTGATGGAATCGAGACAATGGAACTACAGGTAACGAGGTAATACAATATGCCAATCATTCAAATTCAATTGATTGAAGGAAGAAGTCCAGAATTAAAAAAGCAATTAATGAGAGAAATTAATGAAGTTGTATGTCGTACATTGGATGTTCAGCCAGCACAAGTAAGAATTTTAATAAACGAATTCGAAAAAGAAAATTGGTCCGTTGGTGGAGTTGCAAAGGATGAGTAAAAAAGTCCCTTTTTTAAGGGGCTTTTTTCTTGTTGGGAATAGTTTTATATTTTAGGCTCTATTAAAGTAAATGGGGCTTTATGAAATTCTCAAACATAAAAAGGATAGTGAACTTAATCACAGAAAACCCATAATCGTTTGAGTATGATGTAAGAATAATAAGGAAAGTGGGTGCTATATTGTGAAAATAGTAGTTCCAAACCAACACGGTGCTTGGGCAATGCTTTTAATTCCATATATACTTGGAGTTGCCGCAAGTTCATTTCGTTTAATTCATATCCCTTTATTTATAGGCTGGTTTTTTCTATACCTTGCTGCCTATCCATTAATTATGGTGATCAAAGGAAAACAAGTGTCATTTTATTTTTATTGGGCGTTAGGTTATTTTTTCATTTCATTCGTATTTTTAGCACTCGTTATGTTTGCTGAATGGAGATTGATATACTTCGGTCTAGCTATGCTTCCATTCTTTCTATTAAACATATATTTCGTTAAGAGAAAAAACGAACGAGCCTTTACGAATGACATGGTTGCGATTGGTGTTTTTTGTATAGGTGGATTGGCTAGTTTTTATATAGGGAAGAGGGCACTTACAAGGGAAGGCTGGAGTGTAGCACTCTTCGTATTTTTGTTCTTTTTAGGTAGTACATTTTTTGTGAAATCAATGATTCGAGAAAAAAAGAATAAGAGATTTCGTTGGTATTCGTGGGGATACCATTTTATCGTTCTATTATTTATTTTTACTTTAAAAGAGTCTTGGCTTTGGATTCTCCCTTTTGTTCCTAGTTTGATAAGAGCAATTTCTTTATACAATAAAAAACTTACTATTATGCAATTAGGGATCATTGAGATTATCAATTCTGTCATATTCTTAGTGGTAACTAGTTTTCTGTTTTTGTAGATTCTGCCCATTTTTACTGCAAAGTATCAATATACAAAAGCGACTTCAGCTAAGTGAAGTCGCTATTTTAGTATAGTTCAATCTCTTATAACAGCATTTAGAGCGTTAAATTTCAGATTAATAGTTGTAGCTAACTCTTTATAATGATGAAATAAACTAGTTTTCTCATCGTATATGGACGGAGTAGGTGAATTCTCGATAACTTCCTCGATCGGAAGTTTGGCAAGTACTTCGGTTCCTAATCGATCGGCTAATAAATCGCCACCTCCTTTTCCGAATATGTAGTACTTCTCAGAACGATCTATAGGTTGGAAATAAGACATATTTTCAACTACTCCAAGAATTTCATGATTTGCTTTTTGGGCCATCGTACCTGCTCTCTCGGCGACAATTGATGCTGTTTGATGAGGGGTGGTGACAATGATTTCCTTACTTTGAGGAATGGTGTGATGCATATCAAGTGCAATATCACCGGTCCCTGGAGGCATATCTAGAATGCAATAGTCTAATTCTCCCCAAATGACATCTTTACTGAAATGCTCAACCATTTTTCCTAACATAGGGCCTCTCCAAACAACCGGATCGTTGTTTTTGATGAAAAAACCCATCGAAATAATTTTTACTCCGTGTGACTCCACAGGGATGATTTTTCCGTTAAAGGTTTTTGGACTGATGTCGATTTCCATCATTTTAGGAATGCTAAATCCATAAATATCTAAGTCAATTAAAGCAACTCTTTTTCCTTGTCTCGCAAGTGAAACTGCAAGATTTGCCGCTACAGTTGACTTACCTACCCCACCTTTTCCACTTGTTATAGCGATTACATTACCTGCTAACATGTTCACACCTCTTTTTAAATTTTAAGGGTCTATTGTGTGATGTACTTCACAGTCTTGGATACAGTCTTTCTGTACAATTATGACAAAGAAGAAGACTTCATCATGTACCCAATTTTATCAATTTATCAGGCACTTCGATGTTAAAAAAGTCACATGGAGGTTGAACATGAGATGAGAAAATCCTTCGAACGCTCATTTTACTCAAAAAGCAGTATGTATTCATTTTTTATTATTTTGCTTCTACTCTTTACAACGTGGGTTGGAACGGACCGGTTTTTACACTTCGATATGGCATTAATGGGTTATTTTATTTCTTCACTCATTTTTGCAGTAGGCTTAACGATCAGGATGTCTGCATGGCTTATCAGGCCGGCAACACATCAAGTTATAAGGCGTAGTTTGAAAAATTTAAAAGAAAATTCTCGAAAAAAACGTAATCTATTATCGATCACCAAGACAGCGCTAGAAAATATTTTCTTACAGAAATTTATCTTTAAAAGGGGTATTTACAGAGGTGTACAGCATTTACTAATTTCTTGGGGATGTATTGGTTCCTTTGCAATCACCTTTGGTTTGACATTTGGCTGGATGCACTTTGAGCTCGTTGATCCAAATACATACACGATTGTCGTTATGGGTGTAGATACAATTACAATGGCAGCACACGGTATATTCGCTGAAATGGTTTACAACGGGTTAAACATTACAGCTAGTATGGTTCTTGTTGGTGTCATCATGGCAATCGTAAGAAGAATTATGAGTCAAGATGTGAAGGTTACACAACGAGCTGAATTTGATTTATTACCTTTATATTTACTACTAGCTGTAACAGTGACAGGACTTCTATTAACTGTTTCATATGTACTTTTAGATGGTTGGATGCATCATTACTTAACACTTATTCACCAATTGACAGTCGTAATTTTACTGATCTATTTTCCATTCGGAAAGCTATTTCATTTACCGATCCGTCCATTAGCAACAGCAGTTCCTATGAACTATCAACAAGAACTTAGGGTAGATACGAGGCCATGTAAAAGATGTGGGACACCCTATAGTTCTGATGATCAAATTAGCGATGTAAAAGATATATTATCTGCCCAAAGCTTTGATTTACAACTTGAAGATAGAAGTTATCTCTCAGACTATTGTTTACCATGTCGAAGAAGAATTAGGGTCATGAAGCAACTAAATTCAGAGCCACATCTTAAAAGCAGTGATCCAATCTCTACATTAAATGGAATTCAAATGTCTGGTTTTAGCAAAAAGAGATCTGATGACTATTATCATTTTCCAGAGGAAGTTCAAAAAGATATTAATCAATATAACAAAGGGGATCGTGAAGAATGAGCCAATACATCGTCAAAGAAGGTGTTAAAAACCTTCAAAAGCCAGGAGAAAAATTAATTACTACTCATTGTTGTTATTGTGGAATGCAGTGTGGAATGCATATACGTGTGAATGAGAAATCAGGAAAGATAGTTGGGGTAGAGCCGAGATATGACTGGCCAGTTACAAGAGGAAAAATGTGTCCAAAAGGAGTAACAGCATACCAAACTGTTGAGCACGATGAACGAATCCTTACACCACTTATTAAGAAAAACGGTGAATTTGTTAAAGCTACTTGGAAAGAAGCACTAGACCTGATAGAAGAAAACTTTAAACGGATCCAAAAAGAAAGTGGGAGAGATGCTTTATCTGTTTTTGGTGGGGTATCTATGACGAATGAAAAGTGCTATTTGGTAGGTAAATATGCGAGGGTTGGTCTCGGTACAAGGTTTATCGATTACAATGGTCGATTCTGTATGAGCTCAGCTGCAGGTGGATTCCTTAAGACACTCGGAACCGATAGAGGTTCAACCCTACCGTGGCCAGAATTAGAACATACCGATTGTTTCTTTATAGCAGGTTCAAATACCGCTGAGTGTCATCCTACGAGTATTCAGTGGTTGTGGAGAGCAAAGGACAAGGGAGCTAAACTGATTGTGGCAGATCCGAGAGAGACTCCAACAGCACGTGTTGCAGATGTACATTTAGATCTTAAGCCAGGTACAGACTCTGCATTGGCGAACGGAATGCTTCATCTACTCATTAAAAATGGCTATGTAGATCAAGACTATGTAAATGAAAGATGTAATAATTTTGAAGAACTAAAGAAAACAGTTGAAAAGTTTACACCCGAATATACTTCAAAGATAACAGGCGTGTCGGTTGGAAAAATTGTAAAAGCTGCTCATATTTATGGATTATCCCAAAAATCAGTTGTTATGTTTGCACGAGGTGTTGAGCAACAGTCAAAAGGTGTAGATAATGTTTCGCTTTATACATCGATGGCACTGCTCATGGGACAAATAGGTAAATTTGCTTCGGGGGTTGCAACTTTTACTGGACAGGGAAATGGTCAAGGAGGAAGAGAACACGGGCAAAAAGCCGACCTTTTACCAGGATATAGGAAGCTAACAGATCCAGAAGCGGTGAAGTATGTATCAAAAGTATGGGGAATCGATCCAAGCGAAATGCCAAAGCCTGGTGTTTCTGCATATGAAATGTTCGATGAAATTCAAAAAGGTACTATTCGTGGTATGCATGTTATTTGTAGTAACCCTGCAGTTTCAGCTCCGAATCTTGAACATATATGGAACGGGTTTAGGAAGCTTGATTTCTTAGTTGTCAGTGATTTCTTCTTATCTGAAACAGCGGAGTTTGCTGATGTAGTATTACCTGCGACTACTTGGGCAGAGGATGAAGGAACAACGACCAACCTCGAAGGCCGAGTGATTCGAATCCGTAAAGTACGTGAACCTTTAGGTGAGTCAAAGCCAGATTGGGAGATTGTTAGCTTAATTGCAGAACGAATGGGCAAAGGTAAATATTTTCCATATAAAAATGCTGAAGAAGTTTTTGAAGAGTTTCGCATTGCCACTAAAGGTGGGAAAGCAGATTATTACGGAATAACATGGGATCGAATTGATAAAGAAGACGGGGTGTTTTGGCCATGTCCTTCTGAAGACCATCCAGGAACTCCAACGATGTTTATTGACAAGTTTGGAACGCCAGATGGTAAAGCCAACCTCCCGAGTGTTGAATGGAAAGAAGCAGGTGAAACTCCAACGAAGGAGTATCCTCTGTTCTTAACGACAGGAAGGGTAGTGTTTCACTATTTATCTGGTGCTCAAACAAGAAGAGTCAAATTTCTTATGGAACAATGTCCAGAGCCATTTGCTGAGATGCATCCGGCACTTGCAAGCCAATATGGATTGGAAAATGGCGACCTTGTAAAGTTGATCACACCGCGCTCCCATATGCTTGTAAAAACGAAATTAACAAAAGCTACGAGAAGAGATACGGTGTTTGTTCCATATCATTGGGGAAAAGAATTAGCGGTCAATCAATTAACCAATCCATGTTTAGATCCGATTTCGAGAATGCCAGAATTTAAAGTATGCTCACTGAAGATTGAGAAATATAAATAACTTTTGAATGGAGTCGGGATCGATGAATAAAATCATGTATTTAGAATTTGAGCGATGTATTGGATGTCGTTCTTGTCAAGCGGCTTGCCGAGAATGCGGTGATCATGACGCAAAAGAAAGAAACTATGTAGAATATGTTGATTTCATGGAAAGTCGACAGACCTATCCGATGCTTTGTATGCATTGTAAAGATCCAGCCTGTGCACGAGTTTGTCCCGCGAATGCCATTCAAATAACTGAAGAAGGTGTAGTTCTTTCAGCTATGGAAGAGAAATGTATAGGATGTAGGAATTGTACTTTTGGATGCCCGTTCGGTATTCCTAAGTTCGATTTTGAAGAAAATAAAATGTACAAATGTGACATGTGCTACGATCGCTCAAAATACGATATTGCACCAATGTGTGCTTCTGTATGTCCTAGTGATGCGATTCGTTTTATTGACTTTGATGAAATGCAGCTGTTGCGTAGAAGAAGATCTCAGATGAATCTCGTTGAAGGGAAAAAACCACAAGAAGGAAATAAGTGGGAATACGTTCCGGAATTTTTTGGAGTATATACATAAATAAGTTCATATTAGGCGAAAGGAGACGGACTTATGCCTCAAGATAATAAAAGTAAACGAAATATAAAAGAAACAAATGATGATATGATTAACTTAATCGATAACTTAAACAGAAATGAAGATTTAAAATTAAACAGAAGATCTTTTCTGAAATCTGTTGTAGGTGCTTCTGTTGCTCTTGGATTAGCAACTGTTCCATTTTCAGCTATTGCCCTTAATAACAAGAAAGAGGATTTAAATAGACAAAAGATTATCAGATTGAAAGACTTACCAAAAGATAGTTCAATAAACTTTAACTATCCAACTGCCGATGAACCTGCAATACTAGTACACACAAAAGATGGTAATCTAAAAGCTTATAATAATAAATGTACTCATCTACAATGTCCTGTTTTTTATGATAAGGAAGAATCAAAGCTATTGTGTCCTTGTCACCGCGGATTCTTTAGCGTGGACAATGGTCAGCCTCTAGCTGGCCCACCTCAGCGTGAATTACCACTGATTGAATTAGAAGTAATCGATGGGGTTGTTTACGCAGTCGGAAGGAAAGTTCGTCATGGTGCGTAAAAAATATTGGATAATCATATTTATTACCTTAATTGTTAACGTAGTGATGCTTCAATGGACAATTGAGTCTTTTTATGGAGAAAAATATGAATCTGTTAAGCTATATACTGTTATAGGAGTTCTTTCTTCTATCGTTTGCTTTCTTACTTACTTAAAATGGAGAAAGAAAGAATATCAGAAATAATGAAAGTTAATAGATTGATTTGATGAAGAGATTGATGATGAATGAAATGAACGATTTTTAGAAGAAAACCCGCAAATAAATGAATTTTCTTTGCGGGTTTTTATATTTCAATAGATTTAATGTCATTCCTAATATCCAAGGGTATAAATCATTGCGTCTAGCTAGTCCAAAAAATGAGCTTTTATGGAACTCTTTCAAAATGACTCAGACGACATGCTATTCTTAATCTTTTAAGGTTTATTTGGTTGAGGAAGAAATATCTTCCTATTAGTTATATAATTTAAGCATTACTTCAAGTTAGCAGGAAGTAATGCTTTTTTAATTGAATAAGTGATATAGTTCTTCAATTCTATAAATTTTAAAAATATAAGAGTTAATCAAGGGGGAATATTATGCATCAATTATCAAGTATTAAGCATATGGAATCAAAAGATGAATTAGTAAAAGCTTTTAACCTTTTAAATCAATTGAGAACACACTTAACTTTAGAAAAATTTGAAGAACAATATAATCAAATGCATAAAGAAGGGTATCGTTTGATTGGTTTGGAAGTAAATGATGAGATTGTTGCAGTTGCAGGGATCAATATCTTAACAAACTTTTATAATAATAAATTTCTTTTCGTTTACGATTTGGTAACGAAAGAAACAGAAAGGTCAAAAGGATATGGTGAAGAATTAATGACGTACATTCATCGCTACGCACGCGAGCAAGAATGTTCACATGTAACATTAGAATCAGCTCTTCACAGAGTTGACGCTCATCGATTCTATGAGGAAAAAATGGGATACGATAAGTTTTGTTACTCATTCCGTTATACTCTATAAATAATGGAGATCATCCACCTTATGTAACAAACGTAGTGCTTTAGTAGAACAACATGATCGCCGATTCATCGTTATTTTATTTTTGAACAAAATGGTATGACCACAAAATTCCTATTTTCATTCGTGGTGTAGCAACAATTTTTTTATTGTCAGAATATTTCATTATATGATACAATGATGGAAACTGTTATAGTTTTTTTAGTTTCTGTGAATACGTGAGAGGTGGATATGTATTAAAGATCGAATTATAAAAGCTTTTATTGAAGAAATTCAACTTAAAGGTCTGAAATTTCCTTTAGATGATTTGGTAAAACGACTAGGTATTAGCAAAAAAACGTTGTACAAGTACTTTCCTTCAAAATTAGAAATGATGGAAGCGGTTATTGATTACACCTTTGAAGATATGGATATAAAAGCGACAGCAATTATACAGAATGACGAATTGTCTTTAATCGAAAAAATTAAAAATGTTATTACTGTTTTACCAGATCACTATCAGTTTCTTGACCAAAATATATTAGATCAAATGAAACGATATTATCCTGAACAGTGGGTTAGGATGGATACGATACTAAAGAGTGATTGGGAGTTGCTTCGTAATTTAATTGAGCAAGCGATCAAGGAAGGGATAATTGTTGATCGGAATATATCTCTAATTATGAAAGTTATTATTGAATCGATTAATTCTACATTAGATCAAAATTTTTATATGGAAAATCGAATGACTGTTTCTGAAGCACTTTCTGAAATAGTTGATATTCTACTTTTTGGTCTTACTATTCAAGAATAAAAGAGAAAGTTTCTTTTATTCTTCTTTTACGCCTATGGAAACTAAGGAAACTAATATAGTTTCCTATTTGGATAAACTTAGATTATAAAATAACGAATAAGCAACTTATGTTTGTTATTTTCATAATAAATTTAAAATTTCACATGTTAGAAAGGGGTTATATTATGGGAAATAAGATAGTTTGGAGGTATTTTGAAAATGTCAAATCCATTTGAAGATTATCAACCTGACTTTTGTACTTCAGGTTCTTTTATGAGGTTGCCTTCCGAAAGTGAGAATACAAGACTTGCTATATTAGGGATGCCTTTTGATACGGCAGCTTCTTATCGCGTAGGCGCTAGATTTGGTCCACAAGCCATTCGTCAGATGTCGATGAGTTTATCTTCTTATCATGCACTTCTTGATGTTTCACCTTTTGAAGATACAAATGCAATCGACATTGGGGATTTACCTGTCGTTACGCAAAATATCCATCGAAGCTATGGGATTATAGAAAATGCCATGTTCGATCTTATGAAAAACGGAATCATCCCTATTGGATTAGGTGGGGACCATTCCATCACATTAGCAAGTCTACGTGCAGCAGCCAAAGTATATGGACCTGTGGCTTTACTTCATTTTGATTCCCATACAGATACATGGGATACATATATGGATGAGAAATACTGGCACGGTTCTCCTTTTATTCGCGCACATGAAGAAGGTCTTATACAGCCAGATAAAGTTTTTCAAATCGGTATGCGCGGCTGGGAAATAACTTCTAGTCTTGAATTGGGGTATAACGTTATTACTCAGAGCGAGCTGTTTACTCGTGGGATTGATGATGTTGTCCAACAAGTAAAAAGTACGATTGGTAATACTCCTTGTTTCCTAACTTTCGATATTGATTTCGTTGATCCTGCTTTTGCTCCAGGAACTGGTACACCTGAAGTGGGTGGTTTCAGCAGTCATGAAACACTTAAAATGGTTCGTTCTCTTACTGATTTTAACTTTGTTGGGTTTGATCTGGTTGAGGTACTACCTTCATTTGATCCAACTCAAACTACTGCCCTTTTAGCTGCAACAATTGTGCATACTTTTGGTAGTTTGATAGCCTTAAAAGTTAGGAAGGATTCCGTCATACAAATATAGTTTTATTTCACGTTAGCATGATCACCAAGCCAACAGATACTATTGTAATTAAATGATACTTTTAAAATCGGCAGGATTGCATTAAATTATTTTCAATTGAACAAGATAAATTCCAAAGAAAGTTATCTAATTTATAAATTTATCCAAGCCTTTATGCGTATTAAAAAACCCCCTTATAATTAGGCTGTGTAGTCATGTTCAAATCGTAATTATAAGGGGAATCCCTAAAGTAAAGGTCAACATTGAATTCCAAATTAATGAAATACTAAAAGTTTTGACGAAGAGACTTTTATTTAATGTTATCGATTTTGATAAGTATGTTAAAAAGCCAATAGTTTTCAAATTCTTGCAGCTACTTATCTTAGTGCAAATGAATAAAAATGGATAGTTTTGCTGGGTAGTTGCTTTATATACTGGTGTATTTTTAATTCGCGATTAAATGACTGAAAATTCAGTTAATGCTTTAAGGTAACATAAAAATTCAATTTAACAAGACTAGTAAGTTTTCATGCAATGCTAATGATTCAAAATATACTTTATGACAATTATTTTTTGAAAATTATTAGGAGGAAAATAAATGGAAAAAGAGGTTTCTTTAAAACGTTCATTAATACTTTGGCATATTGTCATAATTGGGATAGGGTTTATTGCGCCGACAATTGTGTTCGATACTTTTGGTATTGTTTCCAAAGCAACAGATGGCCATGTTCCAGCCGGATACTTGTTGACTGTGATTGCGATTCTTTTTACAGCTGGAAGTTACAGGGAAATGGTGAGGGTTTTCCCTTCCTCAGGGTCTGCCTATACTTATGTGCAAAAGACTATAAACCCATCACTTGGCTTTATAGTTGGATGGTCAATTCTTTTAGATTATCTTTTTACACCGATGATCAATGCGTTAGTATGCAGTATATATGTTTCAACATTGTTCCCCGATTTTCCAGTTTGGTTAACCATTGTGTTCTTTGTTCTTGTGACAACGCTAACTAATATATTTAGTGTAAAAATTTCGATATCTGTAAATGTTTTGTTTGTTATTTGGCAATTTATTACAGTATTTGTTTTTACTGCATTATGCATAATCCATCTATTGCAAGGAAAGGGCCCGGAAGGACTATTTTCCTTAGAACCACTTTATTCAAGCAATTTGAAATTTTCTCTGTTAATGGGTGGTGCAGCATTACTAGCTTTTTCATTTCTTGGATTTGATGCGGTTACTACGCTTGCAGAAGAAACGAAAGATCCGAAAAAAACAATTCCAAAGGGAATATTATTAATTGTCATTATTGCAGGCTTTTTGTTCATCACTGCTTCCTATTTTGAGCAATCTGCATTAGCTCTTTTTCCAAAAATAGAAGATATTGAAGGAACCTCCTCTATTTTAGCAAAATATTTAGGAGGGGTATTTTTTCAATCTATGTTATTTTCAGCTTCTCTTACATCTACTTTTGTATCAGCCATGGTTTCACAGACAAGTGCTTCACGGATTTTATATGCAATGGGCAAGGATGGTGTACTACCAAGAAAATTTTTTGGATATATACATCCGCGCTTTGGGACACCTGTCTATAATATCCTTTTACTTGGATTAATAGGTTTAACTGCTATATTTCTAAATTTAGAAACTGCAACTTCCTTTATTACCTTTGGAGCACTTACTGCCTTTACTTTTGTGAATTTGTCAGTCTTTTTCCACTACATAATCAAAGAGAGAAGAAGAGGATTCAAATCTGTTTTAAATTATCTCGTTTCACCGTTAATTGGTACATGCTTAATAGTATTTTTATGGTTAAATCTTGATCAACATGCTCTAGTTTTAGGAATTTCTTGGGTAGCGATTGGAATATCATACCTGTTAATACTAGAAAACATATTTAAGAAAGATATATCCAAAATAAATTTTGAAGCATAGAAATTTTTCGAAGTTAATTGTAAGCATATTGGAAACTTTGAACAAATATCATTAAATTTAGCAAAAGAGTTTATTAGCACATTTTTATATCATGTAAAAGACACAAGATTAATAGGTGTTGCACTGCCAAATGTTTATTTAGATAGTTTCTTAGATGAGGAAGACACTCTAAATAAGATGACAGAAGAAAGAACAGGACTAGAGAATGTTCTTACCAGGAAAGAATTTATTGTTCATTAAAAATGGTTCATTTAATGGTTATGAGATCTTAGGCTATGAAACAAGTTCATTTCAAACTTATTTGTGTAACGGATTAGAAAAGATTTTAAAAATCAATTTAATTTTACATTGAATGAATATAGTTTTATTAAATCCCTTGCTGAAGCAGACAGGTGTTGTTACATCGCAAATAACGAAGACTTTGGAAGTAAACCTGTTTTTTGGCTTCCATGGGCTATTTTTGAATTCAATTCTTATTGAATTAACACATGCTTTAGTTGAAGAACACAAACTGCTTAATTGCAGTTTTTTTGTTGAACAAATGGCAGATTCGTATAAGAATTTTATTGTTTTAACAATTTTATTCTCTCGGAAGTGTTTTTTCACAAATGAATGTAAAATTTGAAGTGACACTTTAGCACGGATTTTATCTTTTTAAGGAGTATTCCTAAACTCTTACAAGAAAAATGAGCTTTCTAAGCAACTGATGGTCATTTGTATGGCGAATTAATTGTATTCTATCATCATGTTTATTTTTTATATAAACCTAAAATTGTTAATTCGAAATAATATTTTGTAAATTGAAAAAATTAAAATGGTATTATACGATATTAAAAAGATTAAGATCGAAAACGTATTGGTAAGTACGGAACAAGAAAGCAGGTGGATAGGATGAATGTCAATCTTTTTGATAAAATTGACCAATATATGCAAAAAAAGAAATTGAGCAGAACGGATTTGGCAAAACAAACCGGTATCCACTTGAGTGAGATAAGCCGTATTTTGAATCATAAGCAGTCACTTTCTTTGAACAATTTGGATATAATTACTATTGCACTCGGGCTTATTGAAGGTACTTTATATCCTTATTATGTGGAGGAATGTTTTAATGAGAGTGGAAATTTGGATAAGAGAAAAGGTGAGCAGTTTTTATATAAATGTGCAGTAATAGGGTATGAAAGGCAACTCCAATCTATTTTTGATGCAGTAGTGGAAGAGAGATCTAAAACTGTACGAAGCAAAAATTTTGTGCACATTTTTTCTGTGGCAGAGCAGCTGTTTGAAGAAGGAATGGAAGAAAAAGCATTGCTACTGTATGAATTCATCATAGAGAACATGCCCGATCACTTCTCACAAGAAGTAGCGATCAGTTATTTCAGACGGTTTTACATAGTTCGATTAACCGAAGAAGGACAATTCGCGCTTGGGTATGTGCTAGAGCATATAGCTTATATGCCAGAAGAATTTCAGATATTATCCTATGTTTGGATTACAGCTACGTTTTATGTACGACGGGAATGGAAAAAAACGTTCTATTATGCTAGTAAATTAGAGAAAATGGCTAAAAAAGGTGAGCATTATGGAAGGGCTCTTGTATACCAAAGTCTCGCATTACCACGTCTAGGTGGCTCATTGGAAGAAGTATTAGCCCTTATAGATCGATATGCACAGGTTAATGAATATTTTGCTGATGCAGCTATTGGGAATAAATTTTGTGCTTATCTAGATTTTAATCAATTCGAATATGCCGATGACTACTTAAAATGGCTACAAGGGAGGGACGATATGTTTGCCGGCTTACCGCGAGTGTTAGAGGCATATGTCCAACTGCATCGACTAGAGGATGTTGAGCGATTAATGGATCGTTTTCAGCATATCATCCAAGATTGGGCTGCAAGTAAGCATCCACATCAGCAGCAGATGTACTTGCGTTTTCGTTATGCCTATGCTTTGTACCAATTTGCTTGCAAGCGTTTTTCAGAAGGGCTATATGAGGTGTTAGATGTAGCATATGCGGCAAATAAAATCGGCATTCCGGAGAGATTTAAACAATGCCTACTTATCTATTGGGAATATAGAGATTATGTCACAATCGAACACGAAGTAATGTATGTGAAGTTATTCCAAACAGAAAATAGTAGCAAACTACTTTAATTATATGAAGTTGGTAAACTTTTTTTCTTTCGTGGGGGAGAAGATACCATCTTCAAAAAAATGGAAGGACCGGAAATCCTTCATTATTTACATAAGCATGAGTAAGTAAGAAAAAGAGGTCTCAAAAAACAGAGACTTCTTTTTTATTATCATAAAAAAGTAAAATTGATAGAATTTGTTAAAACTGAAATCCCATCAAGTCGCAATATAATGAAATTAGCAACAACTAAGGAAAAGGAGAATGAGAATATGAAATTATATTTTTATAATTAGTTTTATGTTAGGAAAGCATTTTAGTTTTAAAGAATATCTAATTTTATATCTTCATAGCCTAATTGGCGATAAATGGTAGGTGGTTAAGGTGAATACTGTTCTATATCAAAAGATTCAGCATTATATGCAGAAGAAAAAATGGAATCAAAGTGACTTATCGAAAAATACTGGTATTCATTTCAGTGATATAAGTCGGATTTTGAACCATAAGCAGTCTCTCTCATTAAAAAAACTGGATGAGATAACGAAAGCGTTTGGGTTAAAGGAAGGGTCTTTCTATTCATATTTTGTACAGGAATGTCTTAGTGACAATAAATATGCAGAAAAGCGAACGTGTACACAGTTTTTATATAAATGTGCAGTTTATGGGTTTGAGAAAGAATTTCACGAACTGTTACGTGTAATGATGGCAGAAACTTCACCTATTACGCGAACCAAGTATATGACATATATTTTTTCCGTGGCAGAGAAGTTATTTGCAGTGGGAAAAAAAGAGAAGGCGCTTCCGCTCTATGAGAAAATCATTGAAAATACGTCTGATCACTTCTCAGAACAACTGGCAATAAGTCATTTTAGGAAGTTTTATATGAACAGCATGACTGAGGAAGGCGAACATGCGTTAACGTATGTGTTAGAGCATCTCCCATATATGCCAAGGGGAGTTCGGAGAGAAGCTTATTTATGGATTACAGCCGGTTGCTATAGACGTCAAGAATGGAAAAAAGTTCTCCATAATGCTCAAGCGTTAGAACGCATATCCAGTGAAGGCAGTTATTATGGAATAGCTCTTATGTATAAGAGTTTTGCGCTAATGCGATTAGGGGCTCCATTAGATACAGTGCTGACTTATATCGATCAATATGCGCAAGTAAATGAGTTTTTTGCTGATATTGCAGTTGGGAATCGATATATTGTCCTGTTAGATTATGGGAGGCTAGAGTATGTAGATGAGTATTTGATTTGGTTGGAAGGAAGAGAAGATTTGTACGTTGGTTTACCAAGAGTACTGGAGGCATATGTCTTTTTGAGTCGCCTAGATGATGCTACAAGATTAATAGAAAGGTTTCCCCATGTGATTGAGGATATGGCTGTAAGTAAGGAACCTTGGTTAAAGCAGAAAATGTATTGGGATTTTCGCTATGCGCATGCTTTGTATTGGTGTAAAAGAAATCAGTTTTCAAAAGGCTTGGATGAATTATTGGATGTAGCGGAAGCGGCAAATCAAATAAGGAATATGGAAAGATTGAAACAATGCCTTCAAGTTTACTGGGAATATAGATCCTATGCGACTATCGAACATGAAGTTAAATATAAACAATTATTAAGTATTAAAGAATGCAACTGAATACACTTCCAAATAGTTTGGAGCAATACACGAATTTTTCGTATTTGCTTGTCAGCCTGATCTGTAAAGATAACAAACATTAAATGTTTCCCTTTGAACGATTAAGCTAATCAGATTATAAGGAGAAAAAACTGCTTTGGGAGTTCATACTAAAAAAAAAGTGACTTGATGGAATTTTGCAAAAATTAAAATTCACTCAACCCTATATACAATGAAGTTGTAACAAACACAGTAAGAAGGGGAGAGAGAAATGAAGAAGAAATTTGTAAAAAGTACCGCAATCTTTGCGCTCAGCACTGGAGTTCTACTTAGTACTTTGCCAAACATCAACACTAATGCCGTTGTTAGCGCAAAATCATCAACTTCAATCGAACAAGTATTATCAAATCTTACACCTGCTCAGAGACAAGCCATTAGACAGCTGAAAACGAATGACCAAGAGGGATTGCAATTATCTCCTGAGGTTGATCCAGAAAGTAATGCTCCTGTTTCTGTCATTGTTGAGTTTAAGGACAAGCCAGAAAAAACAGCAATATTAGTAGCGCAAGCGGAAGGTAAATCTCTTTCTTCTGCTGAAGCAAAACAAAAAGTAGTTGCTTCTCATGAAACGTTTCAAAACGATTTGAAAACGATTTTTAAACAGGAGCTAAAAGAAAAGAAAAATCCTTACACTGTAAAACAGACATTTAAGCATGCGTTTAACGGGGTTGCCATGACACTACCTGCCAACAAGGCCAAAGAATTACTCCAATCCGGAGCGGTAAAGACTGTCTGGAGCGATATGCAAGTACAGGTAGAGCCATCGGTAGAAGAACAACAATCGAATCAACAAGCAGATACACATACAAGAGTGACATTCCCTGGCATCAAAAAGCTTCATGAAGAAGGATATACAGGGAAAGGAATTAAAATCGGCATTCTTGACACTGGAATTGACTACAATCATCCTGATTTACGTGATGCGTACAAAGGTGGTTATGATTTTGTCGACAATGATAATGACCCGATGGAAACAACATATGATGACTGGAAGAAATCAGGACAGCCGCAAACAAGCTCCAGCGGCGAAACGTATTATACCGAACATGGTACTCACGTCGCTGGAATTATTGCTGGACAAGGAAAGAACAACACGGATTATGCCGTGGAAGGCGTTGCTCCAGGTGCAGATATTTACTCTTATCGTGTACTAGGTCCATACGGTTCCGGTTCGACGGCAGGAATTTTAGCTGGTATCGATAAAGCGGTGGCAGACGGTATGGACATCATCAGTATGTCCCTTGGTGCTTCTTTCAATGATCCATTATACGTGACGAGCATCGCCGTCAACAATGCGGTTCTTGCGGGAGTCACAACGGTTGTAGCAGCAGGAAACTCCGGTGACAGAATGTATACGCTCGGTTCGCCAGGTACATCTCCTTTGGCAATCACAGTCGGAGCGAACGATGTATCGGAGAATATCACAACATTTAAGGGAGCTATTGACACAGTATCTGTTGACATGCGCCTTCTTGGACAGAATTATACCGATAACATCCCTGCTCTAAAAGGTCAAACTCTTCCAGTTGTAGATGTGGGTCTTGGTGGTTTAAACGATTATACTGGGAAGGATGTAAAAGGGAAAATTGTACTCGTAAGCCGAGGTACGTATGGGATAAATGATAAAGTCAAGTATGCGAAGCAAAATGGCGCACTTGCTGTTCTTATGTATAACAACAATACGGCAGAAGGATATCTACCGTTTAATCTAGGCGAAGGAATGGACTTCATCCCGGCGTTCAATCTCACGAATGCCGATGGATTGGCACTGCAGGCAAAAGTGAAAGCTGGATACACAAGCTTCACCTTTGGAGAAATGAGTCAAATGCAAACGAATGGGAATACGTTGGCAGGTTTCAGTTCCCGCGGTCCGTCCCGAGTGTTGTATGATATCAAGCCGGAAGTAACTGCACCTGGTGTTGCCGTATTCTCTACTGTGCCGTCTTATGTACACGGGCCAGATCAAATCGGAAACTACAAATATGCATACGAGCGCCTATCAGGCACATCTATGGCGACCCCGAATGTTTCCGGCGTGGCGGCTCTGTTATTACAAGCCAATCCAAAGTCCACACCAGCCGAAGTGAAGCAAAAATTGATGAATACTGCCGATCCGCTAAATGGGGACTACAGCGTATTTGAAGTTGGGGCAGGCCAAGTTGATCCTTACGAAGCGGTTCATTCCCAAACTCGAATCGAAGTAGTCGATAAAACGGAAGGGACATTTGATAAAAAAGGAAAATTAAAGAGCATTAAAGATGACACTGGAGCAGTCAGCTTTGGCACCATTGCACCAGATGGAAAAAATGTGCAGGATAAACGTTCTGTTGTTATTTACAACGACAGCAAGCAAGCAAAAACATTTGATGTGAAGGTTCAGTTCCAGACCGGTCGAAGAGGTTCAAAGGATGCGGCTGCAAATGGAGTTCAGCTCTTAACTAATAAGACAATTACAATAAAGGAAAATTCGAAACAGAATGCAAATGTTGTAATTGAGGTTCCAAAAGAAGCAGTATTAGGTACGTATGAAGGGTATATCACGTACATAAACAAAGATAATCCAGAAGAATCATACCAAGTTCCATTTGCCATCCATACAGTGAAGGAAGGAATCGATCATATCGCGATAGATCCGCCAGCCTATACGACAGCTGTTGAGGCAGGCTATAACGGATTAAGATGGTCGGTTGGTCTACTCTTTCAATTAAAGTCCCATATGCGCACAATGGATTTATTTCTTGTAAATCCAAAAACGAACGAAGAAATAGGTTTCCTTGGCTCATTGGACGGTACTGGTGCGGATGAGAATATTGAATATTATCTAAGAGGCGCAATGAACGAAGGATTTTATTATCCGTTAACGGGAGATAAGGATAACCCGATTGCGTATGATAAGGAACAAACCGAACCAGGATTATATAAAATCAGGCTCGTTGGGACAAATGATGATGGAAAAACCTTCAGCGCAGATGCACCTGTTTACTATAGCGTTACACAGCCAACGCTCAATCTTAGCTCGGAATCCGGTGTATATGAATATAGTCCGGAACAACCAACTGTTTCATTAACAGGTTCTGTTTATGATCCAGATGTGAAAGAGATGAAAGCTGGGGGCATTAATGTTTCTCAAGCAGATAACAAAGTTGTCTATACGATGCCGGGTAGTGGAAGCGGACTTGGAGGAGGGACTAAGACCGTAACGGTACCGGTAGAAGAAAGTGGCAAGTTTGCTACGCAAATCCCTCTGAATCCAAATGTACAACCGTTCAAAGTGCAAATGTATGCAGAAAACAAGGCGACAGTGCGGAACTATACAAGTAATAAAACTCTATACTATGTGAAAAAAGGTACGCCGTATGCGACTGCTATGGCTGACAAACAGACAGTAAAGGCGGGCGATACAGTGACGGTTACCCTTTCCATGAACAATATGACAAACATGAAACAAGCTGTCTATTCATTTATAGATTCCAGTCTATCGAATATCGATCTAGTGAGCATAAAACCGCATGCAACAATGGAAGGGAAAGTAGATATTAAGACGGCAAATTCAAATAGCGGAAGTTCGATAAAAAGAGATATTACTGTAACATTAACTGGCGATGTAGCACAAACAGGAGTAACTGGTAAAATTCCAATGGTTGATCTAACATACAAAGTAAAAAATGATGCCGACACTGCATTTCCAGCATTAGCACAATTTAATGCTTCGTATACTAATACGGATGACTCAACGAAATCCGCATTTGGCATCAGTCTTCCTTACTTTGTTGAACGAAATTATTCCTTTATGAAATCGTATGTCTATGCCGAAGCATTTACGCTTCTTCCTTATCTTGATGAACCATCAAGCTTGGATTATGTAAAGGCAGGTGCAAAGGTCAAAGTAACAGATGAAACAGGAAAAGAATATCCAAACACATTTGGAAAAGGGAGTATGGCGTTTCCATCCTCGTTATCATCCAATCTGCCGCTAACAGATAAACCATTTACACTAGTAGTAGATATGCCGGGGCATTTCACGGTTAAGAAAAACTTTACGATCGGGTTGAAAGAAAATGGTGAAGTCAAGCCTTACTCCAAGGCACTCTACTATGACAATGCGCCTGCAGGTGATGTAAACAAGGATAATGTGATTGATATCCGAGATGCGCTTACCATTCAATCCTATTTGAAAACAAACAAACGTGAAGCTGACATCAACTTTGATGGTGTGGTAGATGAGAAAGATATGCAATATGTGGTGAATAATTACTTAATGCAAAACCCATGGATGTTGGACAAGGCTCCGAAACCGGAAGAGAAATACAAGGGGAAAGCATTAAATGATGTTCTTCACAAGATAGGAATGAGGTAACGACTAAAAAGATTATGTGTTAGAGTGAATCACTATTAATAACCTAAACTTAAAAATCGGTGGCGATCGGAATGACGTTGCCGGTTTTTTTGATTTTAACCCATTCTTAGTGTCAGTTGATCTCCACTTGTAGAAGACTGACAGGAGAGAATCTTATTTGTTTAACTAACTAGCCATCGATTAACGATGAAGAAACCTCTACCGATGAAAGTCCTGCTATGTGGACTAACCTCAAAAAGTTAGACAAATAGATTTGCAGTTTTAGAGAACTAGACTCTGTAATGAACATAAGGTCTAAGTGTGCCCCATCCGCGAGATCTTAGGCTTGGTTGAAAGTAATCAACTGGAGATATAAAAATTGCATAATCGCTAGGTATAAAAAGTATTCTTCAGATTAACCTATTGCATTAGGAAGAGAAGGGGATTTGTGGCAGCAGTAAAAATAATATTCTGGTAAAAATTAAATTGCCACTAATGTAAAATCATTGCATTAGTGTTTTTTTGCATTTACACCGATTTCTTATTCAACATAATGGCTGTTTAATTGAACAAGGCATTCAGTTTTTTTGTTAAAATGGGCTTATTAATATGTTCATAGAGGAGACTGTTTAAGTGGATATCAACAATCGAAAAGAAAAGATTAAATTACTTCAATTGAAAAATAATCGAAATAACATAATTAAAAAAATTAAGACTAAGGACATACACTTAACTTTAAATTCTTTCTTAGAACCTCAATACTCCAGAGACTTACTTATTAATTTACACAAAGAAATAGATAAGTTAGGTGAAAATAAAGAAGAATTTAAGTTTGACCATAATAACCCTAAAGCAGTTAAAGAAATTGATTTGTTATATAAGAAAATTCCTAAGCATCTTCTAGAAAAAGAAGTTATTTTGTTTCATTTGAATTATCGTGAAACAGGCGCGATTATTTTAAGGTTAAAAGATATTTTTAGTGATATTAATTGGTTCGTTAACTTTAGTGGGTATAACGATAATACTTTTGATTTTGTTGTTTTTGAACAGACTTTTAATTTTGGAATTTGTATTGAAAGGTTGGAATATTGGGATGCATTTACTAACTGGGGCTTATACAATTAAAGCAGAGCGTTAGTTGAAAAGGCACCACTCAAGAGCAATGCCTTTTTCTCATTTTATTATCTAATACAAATTAGCACGTTATTTATATAACTTTACAAAAAACAGAACAACGATTGAAATTACGTTTCAAATAAGTTAAGTATTTTCAGTTACCATTCGTTTGTTGCTTCAATTAATAAACTGCTTCCTTTAAAGGATCTCTCACCAAAATGTGTAATCAATATACATTCTGTAATATTTGATGATTGTTCATCCGTTTTGTAGCTTATAAACATACCAGAGGCAATTTCTTTATTTGTTTCATCGAATACTCGTACTTTTTTTCCTTCTAAACTATGTAGTCTTGCTTTTTGAAGAAAGGCAACCCAATAGTCCCAATTTGTAATGATGTATGCTCCTTCTCCAGTAGATAAGTAGCCTAATAAACTTTGAGAATCATTATATTCAGCATTAAGAACTAGAATAAGATACTTAATAATATGGTGTACGGTTGTATATTGTTTTAGATTTAATTGTGGGGGGAAATTGATTTTTAGACATCTTTTATTAGAATCTATGATACCTTCTAATTTAATGTTATCTTTTGTGTAAAAATACGTTCCTTCTTGAATTTTAAATCCTTTCATATGAAGAGTATGTTCTATAGATAGATCAGGGCTAATAGAGTGTAATTCAACAGTTAACATGATGTATATCTCCTCCCGTGGCTTTATCACTTACGATCAATTCATTCCTTATTATAAAAGATAACGAAGAAAGCTCCTGTGACATTTATTACATGTAAGTGGTAGAAAAAGTATTATATACATAGTTCAATACATAAAAAGAAAGTGGTGCCCCTTTATAGGAGCACCATATGTAAAGTATTATGTTTTTCATAAGTTATAGAATAAACTACATTTTTAGTTTATTTTACTTTTACTTTTACTTGTAGATAGATCACTAAATTGTCCAATATAATAAATCACTTTACCATGATCGTCACACACTTGAGTGATCGTCAGCCATTCTAAATAAACTTCACCATTTTTTCGCTTGTTCCAAATTTCACCTTGCCAATTACCTTGATCTTTGAGTTGTTTCCAAAGTTGTATATAGAATGCTTTGTTGTGATGTCCAGATTGAAGGATATTTGGCTTTTTACCAATGACTTCTTCTTTCTTGTAGCCTGTTACTTTCGTGAAGAAAGGATTTATTTTTTGAATTACTCCATGCTCATTTGTAACCATCATTGCTTGGGCTGTATTTTCTAATATTTTATATTCCGTTTTCAATTTTTCACGGAAAGTCATCCATACTACAATAACAAAACTGAGAAGTGCAAACTCAGATAATGCCATAAATCCAATCGCATAATGTCCTGTCAAGCTAAATACAGCTGTTAATATTAATGGAGGGAAGAAGCCTCCTAAACCTCCCATAGCAGCAACTAACCCATTTACAATACCAGCCTGTTTTGAAAAATAAAGTGGTACTAATTTAAAGATTGTACCGTTTCCGATTCCTGCACAAACTGCTACTAATAAAACCCCTACTGTGTATAGTTTAATAGTAGGAGAAAAAGATAATAGAACTCCTGAGAATGTTAGTCCACCAAAGACAAACAATAAAATATTGAAAGGATTGAATTTATCTGAAAGGAATCCACCGATTGGTCGGAAAACTGTTGCTAGAGCAATGAAGCCAGCGGTAAGTAAACCAGCGTCAATGGGACTTAAATTAAAATTATTAACTAAGAAATTTGGTAAATAGATTGTAAATGCAACAAACGATCCGAAAGTTATGAAATAGAATAAATTAAGTGACCATAAAGTTGAATTATGATAAACCTCTTTTACCTGCTTTACAATCGGAACATTTACTTTCTTCTCATTTTTATCACCTAACAGAAAATTAAATAGGGCAAACGCAATTAGTAATACTAAATAAAATCTGACTGTTGTTTCCCAACCAAATGATTTAGCTAAAACAGGTGCCGAAAATGCAGTAATGGCTGTACCGATATTACCAGATCCATAAATTCCATTCACAAAACCATGTTTATTTGAAGAGTAATACTTTGGTAATGAAGTGACTCCGACTGAAAAGACTGCACCACCTATACCAATAAATAATCCTCCAATAACTAAATCTAAAAGTGAATCAGCATGACTAATGAAAAATACAGGAAATAAAAGTGCAAGAAAACAGATGGTGAAAATGGGTCTAGCTCCAAATCGATTTGTGTAATACCCGATTGGAATACGTAAGATGCTTCCTAAAATTACAGGGATGGCAGTGACTAAAGAGACTTGACCATTTGTTAATTCAATATCTTGGCGAATATTTGGCATGAGTGAAGAAATGAGTACCCAAACCATGAACCCTACGATGAGACTTGATGTTTGAAGAGGTAATTGGATTTTAGAACTTTTCATATAATGATGCCCCTTTCAATGGATCAATAATAAAATTTACTAACTAAATTTTACCAATCAATGGAAAGAAGCGTTGTGAAGTATATCACACAAATGGGGCAAGAATGGATAACATATTTTAAATTATTCGTTAACTCATCATATTGAAAATTTCTTCGTAAGTACTTTGAAGGTTTTTATGTAAAGAGCGCAAAATATTACGTTTTAAAATAGGCTCTTTAACAGACAAGCTTTTTATAAATAAATATGGGACTTCAATATATACCGAAGACTGAGTCACTTCAAGAATAATGGAATTGTTAACATGAGTATACAGAAAGATACTAGGCAAACAAACATCACTTGAGTTTAAGTTGCCAATTTTATATTGAAGGCCACTCGATTCTTTCATATGAACATTTACCTTTCCGGTTAAAATGATAATCATATTCTGTTCATTATGAATAGGTATATTTTCATTTGTTTCTCTAAAGTATAGATTGGATGCATCAACTATTTTTTTTAAGAGGTTATGATTGATATCTTGAAACAAACAGAGGCTTTTCAAATAAAGTAAATAATCAGGTTTATACAATTTTTTTCTCTCCCTAAATTACAAGACCGTATATTTTCATCATTATATAAAAACGATTTGAACCAAACTGTGACTCTTTTCACACATATAGCTCAAATAATAGCGATCAGATGATGTGAAATCAGTTAGATGGTGGGAAAGGAGGGGGAATTTGGAGGACCAATCTATTTTAAAGAGAAATACAAGTAATTAAAAAATAAATAACCTTAACTAGTTAGAAGTAAAGTTAAGGTTACTTAATATCAAGTATTTAATAATATTATGTAAAGACAAATTTAATCAGCTTTATACTTAAATAGTCTTATAAAGAACTAATCTATGTTACATATATCTTTTGGGCAATTATCACAGCCGATTTCATTTTTAAGAAATTGTAAATCTTTGATGATAATTTTTCCATCGGGAGTATAACTAATAACATCTTTTTTCCTTAAATCACTTAACATCCGATTAACACTTTCTCTAGTAGCAGCACAAAACTTAGCTAATTCTTGATTGGTAAGATGAATATTAAGAAGAATTCCGTTTTCTATTATTTCTCCGTAAGAGTTCGATATACGGATGAGTGTAGAGTAAAGTGCGCCTTTTTTACCACTCAATACTAAGTCTCGAATCTTTGATTGATTTTTTCTAAGATGAGTAGAAATCCATTTCATAAATTCAAATGTCAATGGAGCATGGTTAATTAGTTTTTTCTCCAAAATATCTTTCGGAATGACCTGCACTTCTGATTCTTCTAATGCGTATGCGCTAAGCATATAATTTGCATTCTCTGAAAAGAGAGTCAATTCTCCGATTAAGTCATCTTTTTTACAAATACGAAGATTTAATTCATCACCATTTAAAGTCAGCTTACTTATTTGGATCATTCCTGATTTAATTAGATACAATTCTGTAGCATCTTCTCCTTCTTGAAATAAGAAGGTGCCTTTTTTTACTGAACGAGTTGATCCAATCGACTGTAATAAGGAAGCCAAATCTTTAGAAACGATTGAAAGGTCACTTTTTCTATTATTATTTTTTTCCATCAAAGTATCTCCGCTTCGTTATAGTTGAACATCATTGATTTTATGTATTTATCAAGAAAACAAGTATTTTATGTATTACATTTATTATTATAATACCATTCTATTAAATAGCATAGAACTCTAAGGATATAGAATATGAAAGATTGACGTAGTAGCTGGTTAAACTTGCATTTTGCAAATGGAAAGTAACTCTTTCAAAGAGGCATTCTGGAACATAAATACTGAATAGCTTAAACAACGAGATTGTGACATACATCATAAGGTGAAATAACTTTGTATGCTAATATTAGCTAAAAATCATACATAAGAAGAAGGGGGAGGAAAAAATGACCAATATCCTCGATACCCGCAATCGACCACTTCGAGATTTAAGAATATCTGTAACAGACCGTTGTAACTTTAGATGCAGTTATTGTATGCCTAAAGAGATATTTGGGGTTGACTATCCCTTTATGAGTAAAGATGAAATCCTATCCTTTGAGGAAATTGTTCGATTAGCTAAATTATTTGCAAAAATAGGTGTAGAAAAGATTCGTTTAACAGGAGGGGAACCTCTTTTAAGAAAAGATCTACCAATACTGATTAATCGTCTTTCAAAAATTGAAGGAATTAAATATGTGACGTTAACAACAAATGGTGTATTTTTGGCAAAAAACGCCAAAGCACTTAAAGAAGCCGGAATTTGCCGCGTAAATGTGAGCTTAGATTCCTTGGATGATAAAGTTTTCATGAAGATAAATAATATGAATACGAGCGTTTCCACAGTCTTAAACGGAATTATTGCAGCTAGAGAAGCAGGGTTAGAAGTCAAAGTAAATATGGTAGTAAAGAAAGGGTTAAATGATACTGAAGTATTACCAATGGTTCATTTTTTTAAAGAGAAAAATATTACATTACGATTTATAGAGTATATGGATGTAGGGTGTACAAATGGATGGAATTTTAAAGATGTTATCTCGAAGAAGCAAGTTTACGATCTGTTCCAAGAACAATATCAGTTGGAGCCAGTAGAGCAGAATTTCATTGGCGAGGTAGCAAAACGATATCGATATAAAGGAACGAATACTGAGGTCGGATTTATCTCATCAGTTACAGAAACTTTCTGCGGTTCATGTACGAGAGCGCGCCTATCTACAGATGGAAAGCTATACACCTGTCTATTCGCTTCAGAAGGGTATGACTTAAGAAAAATGTTGCGCACTGGCGTTACAGATCAATACATTTCAGCAATAATTCAATCATTATGGGAAAAAAGAGATGACAGATACTCTGAGATCCGCACAGAAGAAAGTCATAAAAATCGTAAAATTGAAATGTCTTATATTGGTGGATAAGAAACAACTATTTATCTATAGTTGTTTCAGACTGCCCGCCAAACGCTCGCTTTCTTCGTTACTTCGCCTGTCTGCGGTGCTCATTACCGCCTAAAGGTAACTCCGCTCCTCACCATGCTTCGTGCCTCGAAAGACAAGCGCTTGCAATCAGTCTGAAAATCAAGTATTTAGTACTTTGTCTACACACTGAAACAACTATTTATCTATAGTTGTTTATTTATTTTTATTTTGAAATATGGTATATAGCAACACAGAAAAATACGTTCGAAATGATTGAACAAACTCTAAGCATTCATTGATGTTGGAACTGAAAAATAAATAAAAGAACTTCTCTTTTAAGAGAAGTTCATTGTTCATTCAGGCTATTATCCTTGTAAAATTGTTTTCAAATCGTCTTGTGCATTCGTAATTAATTTTAAGCCAAATGTATCAACTAATACATTTAATACGCCTTCATTAATAAAGTCTGGTGCTTTAGGTCCGATTCGAATATCTTGGATTCCAAGGCTAAATAACCCTAATAATATAGCCACGGCTTTTTGCTCAAACCAAGAAAGTATAATACTTACAGGCAAATCATTGACACTACAATTAAATGCATCCGCTAATGCAGCCGCAATTTTTATTGTTGAAACTGAATTATTGCATTGCCCTAAATCTATAAATCTAGGAATGTTTGTACCAGTTACAGTACCGTAATCTACATCATTAAAGCGAAATTTACCGCAAGAGGTTGTTAAAACTACTGTATCATTTGGTAAAGATGTGACAAGCTCACGATAATATTCTCCACCTTTTCCTGGGGCGTCACAACCTGCTACAACAAAGAAGCGTTGAATCTTCCCATTTTTTACAGCTTCTACAATTTCAGGAGCAATAGATAAAACTGTTTCGTGATGGTAACCAGTAGTCATTACTTCTTCTGATTCTATATTTGCTTCTGGTAGTTCTAATGCACGTTGAATTAATGGCGAAAAATCTTCCTCTATAATCTTTGTTACTCCTTCTAATCCCGCCACTTCATATGAGAAGAAGCGATCTGCATAACTTCCCTTTATTGGCATCACACAGTTTGTGGTTGCTAAAATCGCTCCAGGGAATTTTTCAAATAAACGTCTTTGATCAAACCAAGCTTTTCCGATGTTACCTTTTAAATGTGTATATTTTTTTAATGCTGGATAACCGTGAGCAGGTAGCATTTCAGAGTGTGTGTAAATATTTAAACCTTTCCCGTCTGTTTGTTTTAACAATTCTTCTAATGCAAATAAATTGTGGCCAGTCACAACAATGCATTTTCCTTCGATTTTATTAGAAGAAACTTGAACAGGTTCAGGAATTCCAAAATGTTTTGTATGGGCTTCATCTAATAGCTCCATTACACGAATTGCGGCTTTACCTACTTTCATAGCCATATCAATGTGTTCTTGTAAGTTAAAATTAGAATTTGTTAAAGTCATATACAGAGCTTCATGTGTTACTTGGTCAACAAATGGATCGGTATACCCTAATTGAGCAGCATGTGTACGATAAGCTGCAATTCCTTTTAACCCATAAACCATCGTATCTTGTAAACTTGCAATTGTTTCATCTTTTCCACATACACCTACAATCTTACAACCACCAACCGGAGTTTGTTCACATTGGTTACAAAACATCATTCATCCCCCTAACAATTTGAATAAACTTATTATATGGCGGGATATAATCATTGTTTGTGACTTAAATCACATGAAATCTTTAAACTAATAAATAAATTATTTCAAAGATTGTAAGGGTATAAGTGAATTCTTAGATAGGTTATTGAACGAACGTATACATTATTTGAATAACGGTTTAAGATGACTATGAGCAATAAGATAGGGGGTGATAGTTGGAGGATGAGTATAGACCTAACCAAAAACAATGCTAAAATAATTGTAGAGATGATCGATTCAGGATTAATTTTTTACAAACACTACTATTTGTGGTGTGATTCAATTATTGAGTCTTTAGAAAATCCACCTTACTGGATTTTAGAATTAGCGATTACTAAAAGCTCAAATGATGCAAGTGGGATTGTTTCTGAATATGCTTACTCTGACCTAGAAACATTAAGCCCGGACTTTTATATAAAATTTAATAACCTACATTTAGCGTGTCTTTTTTTAAGTTCTAAAAATGGTGAACTTTCTTGGAATACATTATTAAGAGAATCAGGCCACTACTCGGATGGTTCTATATGTAAAATTGACTGTACGTTTTTTTATGAAATGCTAAATAAATATGAAGATAGCTTGCAATCATTTGAATTAAAAAGAGAACAAATGAATGAAATGGAAATAATGTTAAGTGATGAAATTGAAGAAATAATAGAGATTTATAAAGTATTCCAAATGTATTATTCAAAGTATTTAATAGAAGAAAAAAATAAGCCAAATCCATATTAGAATGGGTTTGGCTTTATTTTTATTGAGCTTTTTTAGCTCTATTTTCTTTTACTTCAAATGTTAATTTTTCTTTACCCATTAAGATAATCGCGATAAAACCTAAAGTAATCGGAATTAATGTCCATTTGAAAGTAGTTGCAACTGAATGTGCCATTGCTTCTGAGATTTTATGAAGTACTTCTGGTGGAATTTTAGCTCTTGCATCAGCGGATAATAATGCTCGTGAATCAACTTTTCCGCCAAATGCGCTAATATTTCCAAGTAAATCACTTAATTTATTTTTAAATACGTGGTTTTGAATTGTACCAAAAATTGTTACACCAATTGTCATACCTAATGTTCTAAAGAAAGTATTTGTTGATGTAGCGATGCCTCGTTTTTGAGGTTCGATTTTGTGTTGAGTTGCCATACTTAATAATGAGAATGAACAGCCCATCCCAAGACCAGCGATAATCATGTAGAATGTTACTGTTGATCTAGCTGTATCAGTATCTAAAGTGCTTAATAAATACATTCCAATAAAGAATAAAACAACTGAAACTAACATGATGCTTCTGTAACTAAATTTACGTACTGATTGACCTGCTACTTGGCTACCTACAACCGAACCAAGCATCATCGGAATAAGAATGATACCAGAATTTGTAGCTGTACCACCAAAAACTGATTGAACAAAAAGTGGAATTAATACAGTCGTAATAATGAAAGCAGAACCGTAGAAAAATGCAACACCCTGTGTTGCTGCAAACAGTTGCTTTTTAAATAAGCTAAATGAAATAATTGGCTCTTCAACTTTTCTTTCAATTAGAATAAATGCGATAAATAATACTGCAAAGATTGCAAATAAGGAAATAATTGGAGCAGAATTCCAATCGTACTCATTTCCACCTAATTCAAGAGCAAACATTAAACTGACAACTGAACCAACAAGTGTAATCGCACCAAACCAGTCGATTTTAAGTTTTCTAAGCTGAAGGTTTTCTTTATAAAACTGTGAAATTAAATATAAAGAAATAATACCTAAAGGTAAATTGATGTAGAAAATCCAGCGCCAATCAATTTGATCAGTAATATAAGCACCTAAAAGTGGTCCAAATACACTAGAAAGACCAAAAACTGCACCAAATAAACCAGTCATTTTTCCTCGTTTTTCTGGTGGGAAAATATCGAAAATAATTGTAAAGGCGATTGGCATTAGTGAACCTCCGCCAATTCCTTGAATCGCACGATAAATACTTAATTGAATAATGCTATTTGCTGTTCCACATAATGCGGAACCAATTAAGAAAATGATAAGTCCTAATAAATAAAATCGTTTACGTCCATACATATCTGATAACTTACCAAAAATCGGCATACTTGCCATAGTAGCAACCAAATAGGCAGAGGTTACCCAAATAAATTGGTCTAAACCACCTAGTTCTCCAACAATTGTCGGCATTGAAGCTGAAACAATTGTGTTATCCATAGCCGCCATCAGCATTCCTAATAATAGACCTGCTACGACAAAGCCAACCTTACTCTCTTTTGAAACCATTAAGTTTCCCCCTTATTTAATTCTTTAGTCTCTTTTGGAATCAATTCATTAATATCATTCCAAAATTTAAATAATAATGTTAACTCTTTGTCATCATACTGATTAAAAATATTAGAAAGAGAGTCAGATAATGGTTTAAAAAGTTCTGCTAATTCATCATCACGTTCATACACAGGTTGAATAATTACTCGTCTACGGTCATTAGGATCTTGAATACGTTCAACAAAGTTGACTTTTTCAAGTCGGTCAATAACACCTGTTATAGCACCAGTAGTTAGATGTGTTAATTGAGATAACTTTCCAGCTGTAATCGGGCCAGTGTGGCAAAGTAATTCTCGACATCGTAAATCAGTCGCATTTAAATGAAGGTTTGAGGCAAGCCCTTCATTAAAAAGAACGATTGAAGTGCTGAATTTTCTAAATTCCATTATAAGAGATGGAATAAATTCACTTCGAATGATTGGTTTTTCTGACATTTCATTCTCTCCTTAGAATATAGGAAGTACTAAAAAGTTAACGTAACTAAATATCTTAGTAACTAAAATAATTATAATTCAAAGAAACCAATTAAAGTAGGAATTGTGAGTATTTTAACCAAAATTTA
Source organism: Gottfriedia sp. NPDC058432 (assembly GCF_042721555.1). Classification (NCBI taxonomy): domain Bacteria; kingdom Bacillati; phylum Bacillota; class Bacilli; order Caryophanales; family Bacillaceae; genus Gottfriedia; species Gottfriedia sp. NPDC058432. The sequence continues at coordinate 88,840 of NZ_JBHXLC010000010.1, read as the reverse complement.
ATTTAGTATTAAATTACGATTTTTGAACATTTTTTAAGTGAAAGTAAGGGTAAAAGGGATTAGGGAATTTTAATTAAAATAGTTTAAACATAAGGTTTATGGGATAGGTGGAAAGTCATGATTGTATAAGGTCTATTTTTATGCTTTTTCTACTACAATTAATTTTTTCAATAATTAATTGTCCTTTAACGAATGCTATAAAAGGAAGTTAATGAAAAAAGTGTAGGTGTTCTAAAATGAAAAAGAATATTGAAATTGTACCTTATCGTACTTCCTGGGAAGAAGATTTTCAGTCTGAAAAAAAGGCAATTGATCTATTATTACCAGAGAAAGCAGCGATTTATCATATAGGGAGTACTTCAATTCCGAATATGTTTGCGATGCCAATCATTGACTTAATGATCGTTGTAAAATACTTAAAAAAGTTTGATGAGTATAGTGATGTTCTAAAAACTTTAGGTTACGAACAATTGGGGGATCAATCTAAGCAAGACAGAAGACTTTTTATAAAATGTGATGATAATAGTAGTTTCCATATTCAAGTATATGAAAAAGGAAATGCTGCTATTGAACGAAATATTGCATTTAGGGAATATATGATCGCTCATACTGATCAAGCAATGGAATATATAAAATTAAAAAAAGAACTTGCTAAAAACAAATTAGAAAATAAAAGAGGACGTAAAGAAGAATTTTTAGATGAAATCGATAGAAAAGCAAGTAAATGGAAGAAATAACACTCCTTCCATGGAAGGAAGGAGTGGCTTAACGATGTTCCTCATAATTCGTAAGAAGTGAAATTTCTTTTATTTGGGCGATTTGTTGTGAATTTAATGGTTTTGCAAAGTAAGCGTTAATATTATCTAGTAATTGTTCTTTATTTCTAGCTCCAACAGCTAATGATGAAACTGCTTTATGAGAAAGAGCATATTGTAAAGCTAAGCTATGTAAGGATTGTTCTTCATCGAGAAGTTGGAGAAGTTTTCGGATTGTTTCAGTACATTCTTGTTCTGAATATGACATATAGCCCTTGTTAGATAGTTTCTTTTCCCATTTACTTGTTAATAATCCTTTTGCTACAGAACCACGTGCAATGACAGAAATATTATTTTTTTCGAAAAGCGGAAAGAATTCTTCAGGTCTACGCTCAAGTACATTATATTGCATCATAACACCTTGTATAGATGAATGATTTATAAATCGATTAATAACATTCGGACGAATTGAAGAGATTCCATAATGGCGAATTAAGCCTTCTTTTACTAGTTCATCAAAAGTAAATATAGTTTCTTCATATTGATCCTCAATTGTTCCACCATGAAGTTGATAATAATCGATATAATCTGTATTTAGTCTACGTAAACTGTCTTTTACAGCTTCTTTAATATATGCTCTCGATGGATCCCAATACCATTTATTATCATGTGAATTATTCCAACGGTTTCCGACCTTCGTTGCAATAACCACTTGATCTCTGCGACCTTTTAAAGCTTTACCAACGATTTCTTCATTTTTACCGAAATCATATAAATCAGCAGTATCAAAGTAATTAATACCAGCATCGATTGCTGCATGAATTGTTGAAATTGCCTCATTTTCTTCTGTCCCAAGAGACATACAACCTAAACCAATTTCGGATATTTCTAATAAAGTAGAACCAAGTTTACGTTTTTTCATATAAATCCCTCCAAGTTTAATTGTAGGGAAAAGAGAATTATTTTACAACATAGAGAAGCTTGCCATTGGAGTTTTGAATCCATTCTTGAACCGTTTTATATTGCATAGCAATAACTTCGAGGCTTTTTAAAATTTCTGTTTTAGAGCCTACAAGGACAACAGAATTTTCCGTCATACACATTTTCATCAGACTACCTCATTTCAGAAAGTATTTTAATGAAATAAATGATAAAATGTATGTGACAACCATATAAATTAGAACAAGGTGATGAAAAAAATGAAAAAATTTGAAGAAAAAACACTAGCAGAAGAAAAAATATTCACAGGACGAGTAATCTCTCTTTATCATCAAAAAGTAGAATTACCGAATGGAAATACAAGTACACGTGAAATCGTAAAGCATCCAGGTGCTGTAGCTGTAATTCCAATTACAAGTGAAGGAAAAATAGTATTTGTAGAGCAGTATCGAAAAGCGCTAGAAAGAAGTCTTTTAGAAATTCCAGCGGGAAAATTAGAAAAAGGCGAAGAGCCACTTGTAACGGCTAAACGAGAACTAGAAGAAGAGACTGGATATGAAGCAGCCGAGTGGGAGCATATTCAATCTTTTTATACATCACCGGGGTTTGCAGACGAGTATATACATATATATGTAGCAAAAGGTTTAAAGAAATTAGAAAATAGTGCAGTTTTAGACGAAGATGAATTTGTCGAAATTTTTGAGCTAACATTAGACGAGTGTCTAGAAGAACTAAAAAAAGGTTCAATCCATGATGCGAAAACATGCTTTGCAGTCCAATATTTACAATTATTACAAAAAAATTAAATTAAAATTAAAAATATCTCTCAAAAAGTGGTAATAAACATGGTAAAATAAAGTGACATTTTTTGAGAGGATGAGTAGATGAGAATTTCGTCAATTAAAAAAACAGCTAAAAGTCGTCTATCTGGTAATTGGGGTAAAGCGATTTTAACACTTGTGGTTTTTGGTGTATTACAAGGACTTATTTATATGTTACTTAATGGGCCAGTCAACTATCATTATACAGGGAGTATAACTTTAGATTTTGATCAACAAGATTTAATACCTGGTGGAATCCAAACCGTAATCGAAATTATTACTGCAATCTTAAATACGCTACTAGGTTATGGATTACTTGTATACTTTTTAAAGTTGATTCGTGCTGAGGAAAAAAACATATCGGATATATTTTTCTATTTTAAAAGTGGGCATCAATTTATAAGAGGAATAATAGTTGGATTTTTAGTAACTTTATTTACAGTATTATGGACTGTTTTATTAATCATTCCTGGGATTATCAAATCAATCGCGTATTCACAAGTTGGATATATTTTAAAAGATTTTCCAGAAATGAATGCACTAGATGCAATTACATTAAGTAGAAGAATGATGGATGGGTATAAATGGAAATTCTTTTTACTAGGGCTTTCATTCATCGGTTGGGGTCTATTAGTGATCATCACTTTTGGGCTTGCTTTATTTTATGTAGCACCATACTTTTATACTTCTCAGGCACAATTTTATGCAGAAGTAAAAGAAGCATACGAAGCAAAAAATGAAACGATATAAAAATCTTGAGAAAAAAGACGTTATTTTTTTAACGTCTTTTTTTTATGACTTATTGAATGCCTATATTGAAAAACAGCATTTCACTTTTATTAAGCAAAAATTAAAGAATGAAAGATAAAATAGAAAATAGGAAAAATGAATACAATAAGACAACTAATCAAATACGATGAAGGTGAGAATATTGTTTGTTAATGGTGAGCTTGGCACATATCACGTTCGAGTAAAAGGGGATGGCAAAGTTACAGTTCTTTTAGAATGTGGAATGATGCATACTCTTCATCAATGGAAGTATTTACAAGAAGAGTTGAGTAAATATGCCAAAGTTATAACGTACGATCGCTTAGGTTATGGAAAAAGTGGAATATGGACGACAGAACGATCAACAGAGCAACAAGCTTTTGAATGTTATGATATTTTATTAGCATTAAATATTAAAAGTCCTTTAATTGCTGTCGGACATTCTCTGGGGGCATATATTGTATTCCAATTGTCTCGGCTTTTTCCAAATTCTATCCAATCAATGGTTTTACTCGATCCAACACATCCGACCCTAGAAGAACAAGAGCAGAAATTATATGATAAGTTACTATATCAATTTGCGTTAATGATGAAGAACGCGAACCGATTTAATCTTACTAAGGTAATTCCAAATAAATTAATTAATAAAATGATGAAAACTTCACCGGAGAACCAGTTCGAAATGATTAGCGCAATTAAAAGCTATAAGCATTGGAAGACTGTTGTCAGTGAGTGGAAAAACCTAAATTATAGTAACTTACGAATTAAGGACGCATTGAAAATAAAAATGAATATTCCTTTACTAGTATTAACAGCTTCTAATCAAAGTGGCTTACAACTTAACCTGAAGAAAAAAAAGGAATTACTACATAAAGTTGAAAAATATCATAATGAATATTGTGAAACAACGAATCAAGGTAACCGTCAAACATTAGAAGGCTACACACATTCTTCTATTTATGGAAATAATGCAGAAAATGCTAAATCAATCGGTCAAATCATAAAAAAACAAATTGAATTATTAAATTAAAACAAAGCTGTTTTAGTCGTTGACTGACTTTAACAGCTTTTTTTTATTTTTTTAAAATTTTTGATGACAACGAAAATCATCATCCCTTTCCATAAAATAGCAACTAGACCTACTTTTTCTTTATGATTAATTTTTCAACTTTTATAAATTAATAGAATAAATTACTTGTCCATTCATAAAATGAAGAGAGAATATAGTGCAGGAGATGATATCATGACAAGAAGCTCAGTCAAATCAACGATGAAAAAACATGTTAAAGATTATTTGTCACTCTATATTTTTGTTAGTGTGATTTTACTTTTTGGTGTAGTATTTGGAGCAGTCATCGTAAATAGTATGAATGTGAATCAAAAGCAGGATATTCTATCCTTTATTACACATTTTTTTGGACAAGTTAATAATGGGGATTATATAAGCGGAAATGAAGTGTTCCTTTCTAGCTATTCCTCTCATTTAAAGTTTTTAGCATTGATTTGGGTTTTAGGGATCTCAATCATCGGATTACCAATCATTCTTATTTTATTATTTATGAAAGGATTGGTAGTTGGATTTACAGTTGGATTTTTAGTCAATCAATTAGGTTGGCATGGTATTTTATTAGCATTTTCTTCTGTTTTTCCACAAAATGTGATCGTTTTACCATTATATATACTTTTAACTGTTTTAGCAGTTCAGCTATCTATTCGAATGATTCGAAAGCAATTTATTAAAAATGATAATGAACCAATTATGAAACAGTTAGTCTCGTATTCTATTGTTTTTGGAATTGTTGCTGTTTGCTTAAGTATGGCAAGTATTATTGAAGCATATGGTTCAACATATTTTTTAAAAGCCATCTCAGAAATAATTGTTTCAAAAAATTAACAAATAATTTTTGACACTTTCTCTTTCTTTGTTATAATTATTATCAAGTGGCGAGGGAGTGAAAAGAATGGAAGAACGAGTTGAACGAATAAAGAAACAACTACATTTAGCAGGATACAAATTAACACCACAACGGGAATCTACTGTTCGTGTTTTATTAGAAAACGAAGAAGATCACCTAAGTGCAGAAGATGTTTACCTCCTAGTGAAAGAAAAATCGCCAGAAATTGGACTTGCTACTGTTTATCGTACGTTAGAATTACTAACTGAGTTAACAATTGTTGATAAAATAAATTTTGGTGATGGCGTTTCAAGATACGACTTAAGACATGAAGGTGCACAACATTTTCACCATCATTTAATTTGCACGGTTTGCGGAGCAGTAGATGAAATTCATGAAAATCTATTAAGTGAAGTTGAAAAGACAGTTGAAGAACGTTGGAATTTTAAAATTAAAGATCATCGATTATCATTTCATGGTGTATGTCATCGTTGCCATGATCAAAACGAAGAGTAGTAAAATGATTTTAATTTAATTAAAATCATTTTATTTTTGATTCTTAAAAGACGGAGCAGTTCAATAAAAAGAGTCTGCTCTTTTTCATGTTCTAAAAATTACACTGGTAATGATTAATGTTGCTTTTTTGAAGTATGATTTGTCCTATTTTTGCATAGTATGTAGTAATGATGTCTTTACTTCTAGCAAAAGGTGGTGGTCATATGAAAAAAAGAGCAAGTATTGTTTTTAATGTAATAAAAGTTACAATTTTATTCATTACATGTACAATTTTATTTTATTTTGCTATTCAATGGATTCATTCTGAATATGAAAATATGCATCGATATGACCGACCAGAAGGCTCAATGTTAAAGGTGGACATTCATAAAAAGGATGGTGCTTTTAACCAATTGGTACGGTTTTATCAAAACGGGGAGTAATGAAATGTGACAACGACTGATAAAACACCTTTTAAAAAAGAATTTGATTTTGCAACTGAGGATTTTATCCATTTTATCCAAGTAGAAAAAGGTTTATCTAAAAATACAATTCTATCATATGGCAAGGATTTAGAAAGCTACGGAAAATATTTGGACGTTGTTGAAAATATAAATGGTCTCGCAAATATAACTAGGTTACATATTATTAGTTATTTAAAATATTTAAAAGAAAGAGATTTAACGGCACGAACAATGGCTCGTCAATTAGCAACAATTCGCTCATTTCATCAATTTTTAATTCGTGAGGTTGATGGGATGAAAGACGATCCTTCACTATTAATAGAAATTCCAAAAGCCCCAAAAGTACTTCCAAAGGTTTTATCACTACAGGAAGTAGAGGCTTTATTAGAAGTACCTGATCACTCTACATTTGGTTTAAGAGATAAGGCCATGTTAGAATTGCTATATGCTACTGGCATGCGGGTGTCAGAGTTATTATCATTAAATCTATCTGACATTAATTTAACAATGGGATTTGTGCGATGTTTAGGTAAAGGTAGTAAAGAAAGAATTATTCCTTTAGGTAAACTTGCTATTGAATCAATTGAAAATTATTTAAAATTAGCAAGAAATGATTTAAAAGGTAAAAAAAATAATGATGCATTTTTCTTAAATCATCATGGAAATAGAATGTCTAGACAAGGATTTTGGAAAAACTTAAAAAAGCAAGCTGAAAAAGCAAATATTCAGCATGAATTAACACCGCATACTTTACGTCATTCATTTGCAACACATTTATTAGAAAATGGCGCTGATTTAAGATCGGTTCAAGAAATGTTAGGACATGCAGATATATCTACAACACAAATTTATACACATGTAACGAAAAATAGACTTAAGGATGTTTATAAAGAGTTTCATCCAAGAGCTTAATCTCAGATTTAGACTGTTCAGTCTAAAAAACAGATTTTTAAAACTTTGTCTACACACTAAAGAGCTTAAATAAAGCTCTTTTTTCTTGGGAAAAGATTGTTATAATGTGAAAAGAATAATATATTAAATTAATCATGTAAGAACCGAAACTAGGTGACTTGAGAGGATGAACTAAATGATTACGATTAAGACTGAACGTGAAATTAACTTAATGGATGAAGCAGGTACTTTATTGGCTGCTACGCATAAGGAAATTGCAAAAATGATTAAGCCAGGGATTACGACTTGGGAAATTGATCAATTTGTAGAAAAGTTTTTAGCTGAAAATGGTGCGAAACCGGAGCAAAAAGGTTATCGAGGATATAACTATGCAACTTGTGCTTCAATTAATGATGAGATTTGCCACGGTTTTCCTCGTAAAAAAGCTTTAAAAGATGGAGATATTGTAACGATTGATATGGTCGTAAATTTAAATGGCGCGCTTGCTGATTCCGCTTGGACATACGGTGTAGGGAATATTACTAAAGAAAACAAGGACTTATTAAAAGTTACCCAAGAATGCTTATATAAAGGTATAGAACAAGCTGTAGTAGGTAACCGTATTGGTGATATTGGCTTTGCAATTCAAACTTATGCTGAATCATTAGGTTATTCAGTTGTGCGTGATTTTACAGGACATGGCATCGGACCAACGCTTCATGAAGAGCCATATGTTCCACATTTTGGTATGGCAGGTAAAGGTTTAAGACTGCGTGAAGGGATGGTCATTACGATTGAACCGATGATTAATTTAGGATCATGGCAATCAACAATGGATTCAAATGGCTGGACAGCAAGAACAAGAGATGGAAAAAATTCAGCACAATATGAACATACTTTAGCGATAACAAGTAATGGACCAAAAATATTGACAAAGCAATAAGTTAATTATTTACATTGAAAATAAAAGATAAAACTTATAATTAAAAACCGGTTAAAAATCTATTGACATAATGGACTAGCTAGAATACTATTATATTATTAATAAACAATCGAATACTCCAAAGGGGAGTAGCGTCAGGAGAGATCCTGAAACAAAGTCGTCATTACATGAGAAGAAATTCTCATCGGCTTTGTTGGCATACATATGTGTGCTCAGCAAGACCTTTGCCGTAGAACTACAACTATTGGCAAAGGTCTTTTTATTTTGTAGTCACGGGTACAGGTTGTTTAATTAAAAATAGTAGTTTCATAAGGGGGAATAGTCATGGATTTATTTGACGGATTAAGTATTGGCGTACTATTGAATGTAATTTTTATCGACCTGTTATTAAGTGGTGACAATGCTATTCTAATCGCATTAGCAGCGAAAAACTTACCAGCAGACCAAAAGAAAAAAGCAGTTTTATTTGGTACATTAGGTGCAATTGGACTACGTATCGTATTTGCAGCAGTAATCGTGTATTTATTAAAAATTCCTTTTATTTATGCAATCGGTGGTTTAATGTTATTATGGATTGCTTTTAAATTATTAGTCGATGACTCTGGACACGGCGAAGTTAAAAGTGGTGCAACATTATGGGGAGCAGTTAGAACAATCATCATTGCTGATGCGTTAATGAGTCTTGATAATGTTTTAGCTTTAGCTGGTGTATCACATGGTAGCTTAGTTGCAATCGTAATTGGGATTTTAATTTCAATTCCAATTATTGTTGGCGGAAGCTCATTATTAATGAAAATTATGAACAAATACCCAATAATTACAACAATTGGTTCAGGTATCTTAGCTTGGACGGCAGCTGGAATGATTACTCATGAAAAAATGATTCACGATGCTTTTGATAATTCTGCAATTGCTTTAGCTTTCAAAATTGTCATGACTGCAATCGTAATTGGAGCTGGTACAATTGTTTCTAGAAGAAAAGCACAAAAACATCAAGTTGCAAATACAGAAAATCAAACCGCATAATACTTTAAAAGGCCCAGCTAAAAAAGCTTGGGCTTTTTCTTTTTGCATTATGTATGGAAGAGTGTAATTTTACATATCATCATTATTAGCAACTTGATAAAAAAGAATGTATTTATGAATTATTTATGTCAATTTATTATGATTCTGGGGAAATATAGTATCAATAGACACAAATTGGAAAATATATTTCTTGAAAAGAATTAGGACAATAAGTATACTTTAGTTGTCAGACATCTGACGCTAGCATTTAAGTTTAAGTTTGTTTCGATGAGTTAGGAGGAAAACAAATGAATAGAAAATTTAATAGAGTGTTCCTCGTTGTTATGGATTCTGTAGGAATTGGAGAAGCTCCAGATGCAGAAAAATTTAATGATGTTGGTTCAGATACACTAGGCCATATTGCTGAAGAAATGAATGGATTACATATGCCGAACATGGCAAAACTAGGTTTAAGTAATATAAGAGAATTGAAAGGGGTTCCAAAGGCCGATAAGCCACTTGCTTATTATACAAAAATGGAAGAGTCATCAGTCGGAAAAGATACAATGACTGGACATTGGGAAATCATGGGACTTCACATTGATAAACCATTTAAAGTTTTTGCTGATGGATTCCCTAAAGAATTAATAAGCGAATTAGAAACCCATTTTGATCGTAAAATAATTGGGAATAAACCTGCTTCAGGAACTGAAATCTTAGTTGAACTTGGTGAACAGCATATGAAAACAGGCGATTTAATCGTTTATACGTCTGCTGATTCTGTTTTACAAATTGCAGCTCATGAAGAAGTTGTTCCTTTAGAAGATTTATATCGTTATTGTGAAATTGCACGTAAATTAACATTAGATGATCCATACATGATTGGGCGTGTGATTGCGAGACCATTTGTTGGTGAACCTGGAAACTTTAAACGTACACCAAATCGTCATGACTATGCATTAAAACCATTTGGACGTACTGTTATGAATGAGTTAAAAGATGCGAATTTAGATGTGATTTCAATCGGTAAAATTGCTGATATCTTCGATGGTGAAGGAATTACGAAAGCATTACGTACTGTTTCTAATATGGATGGTATGGATAAATTAGTTGAAACACTAAAAATGGACTTCACAGGTATTAGCTTCCTAAATTTAGTTGATTTTGATGCTGTATACGGTCATAGAAGAGATCCGCTAGGTTACGGTAAAGCATTAGAAGAATATGATGCACGATTACCAGAAGTATTTGATTTATTAAAAGAAGATGATTTATTGATGATTACTGCCGATCATGGAAACGATCCGACTTATACTGGTACAGACCATACAAGAGAATATGTTCCGTTATTAGTTTATAGTAAACAGTTTTCAGAAGGTAAGGAATTAGAAATTCCAAAAACGTTTGCCGATATTGGAGCAACTATTGCAGAAAACTTTAAAGTTACAATGCCATCACATGGATCAAGTTTTTTTGAAAAATTGAAATAAGGTGGAGTTACATATGAATAAAGAAAATATTGATAAAGCCGCTGAATTTATTAAAAGTAAAGTTGACAGACAGCCTAAAATTGGATTGATTTTAGGATCTGGCTTAGGAATTCTTGTTGATGAAATTGAAAACCAAGAAAAAATTCCGTATCATACAATTCCTGAATATCCAACATCAACAGTTGAAGGACATGAAGGACAACTAGTCTTTGGTACGATACATGGTATTGAAGTAGTAGCAATGCAAGGAAGAGTACACTACTACGAAGGTTATAGCATGGAAAAAGTTACATTCCCTGTTCGCATCATGAAAGAACTAGGTGTTGAAAAATTAATCGTAACGAATGCTGCAGGTGGAGTTAATACTTCATACGAACCTGGTGATTTAATGTTAATTACAGACCATATTAATTTTACTGGTACTAGTCCACTAATTGGACCAAATAACCCAGAGCTAGGTGTTCGTTTTGTCGATATGTCTTATCCGTATGACCGTGAATTAAGAGAACTTGCAAAAAGTGCTGCTAGTGAAGTAGATGTAAAACTTCAAGAAGGAGTTTACGCTGCACTGACAGGACCATCTTATGAAACACCAGCTGAAATTCGCATGTTTAGAACATTAGGTGCTGATGCAGTAGGGATGTCAACTGTATCTGAAGTAATTGTGGCACGTCATGCTGAATTAAGAGTACTTGGTATTTCTTGTATTTCAAACATGGCAGCGGGAATTTTAGATCAACCTCTAAACCATGAAGAAGTAATTGAAACAACACAAAGAGTAAGAGCTTCATTTTTATCTTTAGTAAAAGAGATTATTCGTAAAATCGGTTAATTCAAAAGTTAACGAAAATATAAAGGACTTCTACATTATGTGGAAGTCACTTTTCATTAGAAGTAATATACACAAATCAGAAAGAGGCGTTTCAAAATGAGAATGGTAGATTTAATTGAAAAAAAACGTGACGGAAAAACATTAACAACTGAAGAAGTTAATTTTGTAATCAAAGGTTTCACAGATGGAAGTGTACCTGATTATCAAATGAGTGCTTTTGCAATGGCAGTTTTCTTAAAGGGAATGACTGAGAAAGAATACAGTGATTTAACAATGGCTATGGTACACTCTGGTGATACAATTGATCTTTCAAATATTGAAGGAATCAAAGTAGATAAGCATTCAACTGGTGGAGTAGGTGATACAACTACACTTGTATTAGGTCCATTAGTAGCTTCTTTAGATATTCCAGTAGCAAAAATGAGCGGACGTGGTTTAGGTCACACTGGTGGTACAATTGATAAATTAGAAGCTGTAGAAGGTTTCCATGTTGAATTAACAGAAGAAGAATTTACAAAACAAGTAAATGATATTAAATTAGCTGTTATCGGACAAACAGGAGATTTAACACCTGCTGACAAAAAGTTATATGCACTACGTGATGTAACAGCAACTGTTAACTCAATCCCATTAATTTCAAGTTCAATTATGAGTAAAAAAATTGCTGCTGGTGCAGACGCAATTGTTTTAGATGTTAAAACAGGTGCAGGCGCATTTATGAAAGATATTGATGATGCACGCGATTTAGCTAAAGCGATGGTTAAGATTGGAAACAACGTTGGAAGACATACAGTTGCAGTAATTTCTGATATGAGCCAACCATTAGGTTTTGCGATTGGTAATGCATTAGAAGTGAAAGAAGCAATTGACACACTTAAAGGTGAAGGTCCAAAAGATTTAGAAGAATTATGTTTAGTATTAGGTAGTCAAATGGTTGTATTAGCTAAAAAAGCTGCAACAATTGAAGAAGCAAGAGCTAAACTTCTAGAAAACATGAAAAACGGAAAAGCTTTAGAAGTATTTAAAGCATTCTTAGTAGCTCAAGGTGGAGACGGTTCAGTAGTAGATGATCCATCAAAATTACCTCAAGCTAAATATGTAAAAGAAGTAGTAGCGAAGCAAGACGGTTATGTTTCACAAATCGTAGCTGATGCTGTTGGAACAGCTGCTATGAAATTAGGTGCTGGACGTGCAACAAAAGAATCAGTTATTGACTTAGCTGTTGGATTAATGCTAAACAAAAAAGTAGGCGAAGCAGTTAAAAAAGGCGATTCATTAGTTACTGTTTATTCAAGCACAGAAGATATTAGTGAAGTTGAAAAAGACTTACTAGAAAACATTAAAATTTCTGCTGAAAAAGTAGAAGAACCTACATTAGTTTATGATTTAATTATGGAAGCTTAAGTATTTTTAAAAGCTATTCTCACAAGATGAGAATAGCTTTTTTATATTGTTCACTTGTTGGTTTCTGAGACTTTTCAATGCAATTTTTTAACTTTACTATTTGATTATCAAGATAATTAATATTTATGTCGTAATTAGAGATGTTCAGATGGCTCAGGTTGAATAAAATTCAAATGTTTCATCCGGTTTATGACAGATAATACTTCATTAATTCTAGGTAATTCAAGCCATCTTTCGAAACCAGGAAAAAAGGAAGAAAATACAATATCCACTCCTTCTTTCTCGATTTCTTCAAGTTATTTTTGATGTTTTCATGAAGAAAGATGGTGCGATCCTGATTCCTTATAGCTATTTTTCGAATTAAAAAGGCAATCGCTGCAAGCTGTGCGTGTGATGTGATATTGTAAAGCCCTCTAATATCAATTTGTTCATCACCGATCATCATATATCCCATCGTTGAAACGATCAACTTCTCTGTACCACTGCCCTGTGGATAGCTCGAAAAGTGATCGGTAGTTATATTTCTTTCTATCTCCCATTTTGTATGGGGGATGCGCTCTCGGGGTATTTCGAGTTCACATAAATTTTTTGCTTCCTCTGTTACGTTTTTTGGCACAAAATTGTCCATTAGGATGATTTGATCGGCTACGGCTAAAAATTCACTGCTCCCTCCAATAACAAGAATAGAAGATACGCCAACAGCCTCATGTAGCTCCTTTACACGTTCTGTAAATGGTGTAATGGGTTCGCGCTTGATTAATGAACGCATTTTGTTGTCTTGAATCATAAAATTGGTCGCACTTCTGTCTTCATCAATAAGAAGAAGCTTACACCCGTAGTTAATTGCCTCCATAATATTTGCAGCTTGAGATGTGGAACCCGAGGCGTAGTCAGTCGAAAACAGTTCAGCCGAATTATGGGGTATCCATTTTATGAAAGGCGTAATATTGATATTTTTTATGGAGCGGCCTTCCTCTGCAGAGATTTCCATTGCACTTTGATCTGTTATCACAAATTCTCGTCCGTCGCCTTTGATGTGATTGTAAATCCCAGAATTTAGTGCATCCAGCAAAGTGCTTTTACCCGAATAACCACCGCCGGTAATGACCGTCACGCCATGTTTTATACCCATTCCCCGCATACCACAAATTTCTACTTCAACATCTTCCGGGGATGTAAAAGGCAAGGCATCCTCTAGTGGGCCGCTATTGTCTTTATTTCTTGGCAAAATGCTGCCATTCCCAATAAACGCACAATAACCACTAGATTTTAGCCATTCGCGAATCATATTTTGTTTTTTTGTCAATTCAAAAGCAGCATTTAATTTGATGAGATCAAACTTAGCAATAAATTTCTCCACTTCTTTTAGAAGCATTTTGCAGAGCATGCGCATTGCTTTATTATTATCCTTGAATGGAAGTTGAACTGTAATCATTATACATAAATACCATTTTCCTGAGATGACTTCGACAAATGATGCATTACGTTGCATCAACACATTGGTTGGACGAAAACAATAAAAAGCACCGTTTTCTTTATCAGAACGTGACCGGTTATAAATCCCTTCATTTAATGCCTCAATATGATCAACCCATTCTCTTAATGCAAAATCCGAGAGAACAATTTGATTCATATTTTCATCTAAGCCGAGACGGTCAAAAGGTATTTGTATGGTGATACAAGGTTTATCTTGTGTGAGTTTATGCGTCCTTGTAATGTAGTAGGCAACTTCATTATTCCAATAGGTTGGGTCTTCATAAATCATACTATATGATGACTGTCCGGATTGTAATGAACGAAAATATTGAGCTAGTCTTTTAATAAAGTATCATCCTTTCATATTTGGAAAGCTGCGAATAAAGGAATTTAATTTCCTAAGTTGAAACGATAGCTAGATTAGGTGGTCCCTTATCCTTTGGAACAAGGTAATAACTATTCGGTTCGGTCTCGAATCTCCAAGTAGCCTGTTCAAACATAAACCTGTGCTTTTTGAAATTTTCCGTGGAAAGTGCATTCCATCCTGAGTATTTCAATAAATATCCCCCTAATAGAGTTCAAATCAATTTGTATGACAATCGATTAAATCCTAATTAATTTCAAAATAAAACCAATTTTGTTGCCTTGACCAACCTTTGGCCCAAAAAAATAACAGCCACTCAGTAAGTGGCTGTCATAGAATAGATCGGCAAGAAAGCTTGAACGGTCATTCTGCCTAAAAATATAAAAGCCCTGAGAGTGAATCCTACCCTCAGAGCTTAATTAATGTATTTATATAAAAATTACAAACTAAATAGCAATATGAGGATAAGACATATATTTTTTTGTTTTCATTGTTATCCTCACCTCATTACGATTTATTTTTACAGCAACACAATCCTAACATTTATTGAACCATTTGACAAGAGGTGCATCGCATATTGTTTTGTTGAAAAAAAATGCTAGACTAAATTCTTTATAATCTGATGTTGAGTTGAACAACTTTTAAGTTGCTTCGGTAGCTTTTCTATATTCAACTATATAGCAGGTGAATATAAATAAGTTCAATTTTCGTGTCAAAATGACGAAATTACCCCAAATTACACTCGTAGTTCTATACTGTATACTTATTTTTATGGGAGTAACTGGAAATTTGGTTAAACGAAAATAAAAATAGGAATACATAGTATGAAAAATAAGAAATTAATTTCTCTTTTTATCTTAATAGTTGTTGTGTCTTCAATTCTATTATATAAGCACCGAACTGATGCTGAAACTGTAAAGGTAAAAGTAGGACATTCAAATAAGTTCACTAAGGACGAAATAAATGCAGCAGTAAGTGCAGTAAAAGAAAAATTCAAAGGTTATAAAGGATGTACACTGACGGATCTATGGTATTCAGAAAAAGATTCTCTTGCGATCACCAAAGATTATATGAATAATGGTGGCGGTTATGAAACGGTTGTAGGCGATAAAAATGTAATTGTTTTGCTTTCTAACTTTGAAGTAGATTCTTCTGGTGGTGATGGAAGTTGGAAGCCAAATTCGACTCAGACTAGATATGCTTGGACTTTAATTAGAAATAATGAAAAGGGAAAATGGAGAGTTGAACAAGCGGAAGATAATTATACAGATGCTGATAATATAAAAGTAAGAATAGGACAATCTAAAAAGTTCACTAAGGACGATATTATCACTGCGTTTGATACAGTCAAGAAAGAATTCAAGAAAGATGAAAATAATGAAGGATGCACAATTACGGAACTACACTATTCAGAGTTTCAAGCGATCGATGCAGATACAATTGAAGCGTATATGGAAAATAAAAATGCCATTGTTGTCTTTTCTACCATTAAAACCGCTCCTACAGTTGTAGGTGGTTGGGATGCAAATAAAACGATGGATAATTTTAGTTGGACGCTGGTTAGGGATAGTAAAAAAGGAAAATGGAGAGTTAAGGATACGGAATATGCATTAGATTTAAATTCATTCTTTTTAACTAATGCAATGCTTTAGTTTAACAGGAATCTACTATTCAAGTAGTCTTTTTATTGTACTACATGGTAAATTAGTAGAATAAGGATAATTTTGGAGTAGGAATCTTATTGATGTCTTTTGTGTATACAAGAGAACGGTACAAAAAAGAGAATGAGGAAGTAATTACCTGTTTGTATAGATGGTCTCCATTTATTACACTGGTATGTTGCAAAAGGAATTATCATTTTTATAACATTATTTTTTATTATTTTTCCTATATTAAACTACTTATAAAATTTATATACCTAAATTTATTCTATTCAACTTGCTAGGAGGGGTAAAATGTTTGAAGGTGAAGATTTTATGTTTACGTTTGGTCCAATTTTCATTGGTATTAGTTTTGTAATTGTTATATCCATTGTTTTATTTTCAATAATAAAAGGAGTTACACAATGGAATAAAAATAACAACTCACCAAAATTAAATGTAAAAGCGAAAGCTATAACTAAAAGAACAGCAGTACATGGTGGCAGGGAACATTCGTCATATAGTAATTATTTTGTAACGTTCGAAGTAGAAAGTGGAGATCGGTTAGAATTCCAGGTAAAGGATACTGAATACGGAATGATTGTTGAAGGTGATGATGGAGAACTTACATTTCAAGGCACAAGATATCAAAGTTTTATTAGAAGTAGATAAATTCAATTAAATAAAAAAGTGTTATGAATATCATGAAAAATTGAACTGTTAAAAAATGAAATTATATAAATCCCGATGAATGAAATATATGGGGATATAAAAAACATCCTATAGTGAAAATATAGGATGTTTTTTATACTTTTCAAATAGATAACTACATACCATTATATCAAAGGAATAAATAATAAAAAAAATGTTCCAAAGTTTTGATATAAAGGGAGCTAAGCTGATGGGAAAGAAAGTGTTATTCTTCGGAGATGTAGGAATTGATGATGCGATTGCTTTGGTTTATGCAAGATTAACAGAAGATATTAATATAATTGGGATTGTGGCGGATTACGGCAATGTTTCTAAAAAAGAAACGACTAGGAATGTTCGTTTTTTACTTAAAAGGTCAGGAAAAGAATATATTAAAGTCTATGGTGGTGCTGAGAAACCAATGACGGGAGAAATCCCAACCTATTACCTTGATATACATGGTCCGTTTGGTTTAGGCCCAATTGATCCAGGTTTAAAGTTAGAGAACTTAGAAAACTTTTATGAAGTTATCAAGTTGATTGAGCAGTATAAGGACGAACTAATTATTGTGAATACTGGGAGGTTAACCTCGCTAGCCACCTTATTTATCTTATACGAAGATCTGATGAAAACTGTGAATTCTTACTATATCATGGGTGGCGCATTTCTATATCCTGGAAATGTTACACCAATTGCAGAAGCGAATTTTCACGGAGATCCGATCGCAGCTAATATCGTTATGAAATATGCAAAAGGTGCATATATTTTTCCATTAAATGTAACACAAAATGCCATAGTTACTCCTGCAATGGCCAATTATATTCATTCTAAAGGGAAAACTGATCTTGTAAAACCACTATTAGATTATTATTATTTTAACTTTTATCAAAAGCAGGTACCGGGCATAAAGGGGAGTCCAGTTCATGATGCAGTAACTCTCATGGCAGTCATTCGAAGCGATCTATTTAAATTCTATCAATCTGCTGTTGTCATTGATTCAACAGGTGTAGCTAGAGGTCAAAGTATTGCAGATTTTCGAGTAACAAATACTCCTGAGAAATTTGATGGAAGAGAGCAACAACATATTGCAATAGGGTTAGATTATGAAGGGTTTTATAAGGATTTTATGTCGATTATGACTGGGGAGAAATTCTAGCTTAAAAATTTAATAGAGAAAATTTATTTGATTCAAACTTTAGAGGTTCGATATAGGATTGTTGAAGTTCATAAAACTGCTTAATTGCAGTTTTTTTTTGTTTTATTAAATGGTAGTTTTTCATTCGGATTTTTAAATACACAAAAGTAATTTTCATTATAAAAACTTATTTCTCTCTATAATTCAGCCTGAGGACGTATTAAATAAATTTTACATGTCAGTATAATTTATTTAATGTAATATATCTCGCAAAGGTGGGAAGAGAGTTGAAAAAGTTAAATACGCTTTTTTTCATTGGGGTCTTAATGCTGATTTTAGGGGGGATTTGGGCTTATCAGATGAATAAAATTGGAGCAATTGAATGGTTGTTGTTACTCTCGGGAATCATTATGGGTATCTTAACAGGGATCATTCAAGGGTGGGCAATCACTCGTGAAAAACGAGGGGAAATCGGTTCTGGAAAAAGGAAGCTCTGGGTGATTGGATCAATCATTATATTAATTTCACTGAAAGTTTCTTTAAATATTTTAATTCCATCGTATTTAGCATTGAGTGAAAGTGGAATATGGTTATCTATAATATTTGCTATTGGAGGTCTACTCTTGGGACGATCTCTTTTTACTATCTTTGGGAAGTTGAACGTAACAGCTACATAATTTCAATTCCTTAGTAGGATATCAAGGAATGAAGAGTAAAAAAATAAACCCCACCATTTTATGGAAGGGGTTGTTTGATTTTGTTTATTGTAAAATTTATATCTCTTTTAAATACTTAAACTTCCAAATAACATAAGTACGAAAATGATATATGGAAAGAGGATTAAAAACCATATAAACGGCTTTTTCCACGTATCGAGTTTTTCATAGATCGCTATAGTGATTAATAAGATAACCCCTATTGGGATTAATAGAAAGCCATACATGTCAGTGAATGAAAATCTCTGTGAAATAAAGGGTAAAAACAATAAGCCGATACAGCTAATAAGCTTAAATACTGTACCTTTATTGATTATCAATTTAGTAATAATAGATGTAATCAGTATGATGGCAATAAAATATACTAACAAATACATTGTAAAATAAAAGGATCCTGATAATTCCCTACCAGCCCCAGTACCATCGGCGTCAGTAGACATTCCAAATAAAAAAAACAACATTGGAAAGATAATGGGACTTGTAACTAGCAATGTAAAACCAATTGCTGCAGACACTTTCTTAAATAGTTCTTTCAAAATAAACACTCCTAATATAATTCTCTAGTGTTATCTTACGAAATGAAACTAAAAAAATATATAGGAGTTGCTCAATTAATTGGGATCCTAGGCACTGTTTTCGTTGCAATCCTGATTTGTCAAAAAGTTTTTATAAATGAAACACTAAAGAAAATTATTTTCTTGTTTAATTATTTGATTAAATTTAGTATAATTGTAATCGTGCCTTGTTGCATGGGTGGGAGAGGGAGACACTAAAAGAGAGGAATTTCTTTGAAAAATTTATTGAACAAACAGTTTAATCTTGAAGGTAGCGGTACGACCATTAAAACGGAGTTGATTGCAGGTGCAGTTTCTTTTTTAACACTTGTCTATATTTTGTCCGTTAATAGTACAATTTTGCATGATGCAGGTATACCGTTCCAAGGTGCAATGATTGCCACAATTCTGTCAGCTTTTTTTGGAAGCGTTATGATGGGATTATGGAGTAATTCACCTTTAGTATTAGTTCCAGGAATGGGCATCAACGCATTGTTTACTTATACAATGGTTGGAGAAATGGGAATGAATTGGAAAGAAGCACTTGCTGTTGTATTCGTAAGTGGAATCTTATTATCAATTTTATCATTCACAAAATTAATTAAGAAATTAACAACTGCTATTCCATTATCA
The DNA here is from genome assembly GCF_042721555.1 of Gottfriedia sp. NPDC058432. Classification (NCBI taxonomy): domain Bacteria; kingdom Bacillati; phylum Bacillota; class Bacilli; order Caryophanales; family Bacillaceae; genus Gottfriedia; species Gottfriedia sp. NPDC058432. The sequence goes on along the minus strand of NZ_JBHXLC010000010.1, from coordinate 68,930 downwards.
CTAAAAAGTGCAATTACAGTTGGAATTGGATTTTTCTTAACATTTATCGGTCTTCAAGCTGGTGGGATTGTTGTAAAAAATGAAAGTACGTTTGTATCCATCGCGAATTTTACAAACATGGATGTTTTAGCAACAGTTATTACACTAGGTATTGCGATTTATCTTTTTATTAAAAATGTACCTGCAAACTTTTTAATTACGGTTATTTTAGGTACAATCATTTCATTCATTTTACATGGTGGAATTGAAAAAGCACATGATACATCGAGAATAACAATGAAATCTGCTAGTGAGGTTGTCGGACAACTGACCTTTGCTCATATATTGAGTTTTCCATTTTGGATTGCAGTATTTTCGTTAACGATGGTTGTATTATTTGAATCAATCGGTATTATTCATGGTCAATTAAGCATGATAAACCAAGAGCATAAGCAACAAAAGGTTGTTCAAGGAACTGCGTTTGGTATTATTTTATCCGGTTTACTTGGAACTAGTCCAACAGTTATTGCTGTTGAAGGTAGTGCAGGTATCAGTTCTGGTGGTAGAACAGGTCTTACTTCTGTTGTAACTGGATTTTTATTTTTAGGTTGTTTACTCTTTATGCCATTAATAGCATATATTCCAACATCTGCGATTGCACCAATCTTAATCATAATCGGTTCATTAATGGTTAAACACATTACAGATATTCAATTGGATGATCCTACTGAGGCAATACCAGCCTTCTTAATTTTAGCATTCATCCCTTTAACATATAGTATTATTGACGGAATTGCATTCGGTTTTATTGCTTATCCATTAGTTAAAATGGCAGCAGGTAAGAAAACTGAAATCACACCATATATGGTGGCAATTTCAGCATTATTTTTTGTACGTTTCGCATTGAACTTTATCACATAAAAAAAAGCGCTGATTTCTCTACTGAGAAACAGCGCTTTTTATTTTGGTGTTTTATGAATTTTTTTGAAAAACATTAATCAAAAAATTTATTTAATCGTTTATAGAAGAAATAGCCAACAACGGTACCTATTATTAATCCAATCACGTAAATAATCGTGTTATTTCCATTTGCAATTGTAGATGTTAGTAAAGCGATTAATGTTGCTGTAAGATATACAAATAATCCGTTTACGAAAAACCCGAATTTTTTATATACGAATAATTTGCCATTATTGACATTCGCATGTCTGTTATAACATAATAACCCGATTATTAAAAATGCAACGATATAAAGGATAATGATCGTTAAATTTCCATAGTCTATAGTTGGATAATCAACGATTTGTTCATTAAAATCCTTTGAAATTGATAGTTGGCCAGCTAGATATGGAATAGACCAACTAGTAATCAGTTTTTCAAAGCTATTACCAGTTAATTTATAGTTAATGAGGCCATTTAAATTTGAATAGATACTAAAATAGATAATACTAGGTGAGAAAATCGTAAAAATAGTGAAAAGTGTTTGTGAAAAATAATGACCAGTAATTGTTCCAATCGATAGACCAATAGTAAAAAAAGCAATCGTAAATAGGAAAATGACAGTAAAAATAGTTACAAATGATGAAGCATCAATATATTTGTGAAGATTAGTATTGTAATGGATTAATAGAGTTAAAATAATTAATCCAACAGTCGCCATAAAAATATGAGCAATTCCAAACATCCATTTTGATAAATAAAGTTGTCTCGGTGAGTATGGAAGTGAAAATTGAAAATCAATTCCTCCTGTATTACGGCCAATTCCGATCAATAAGATACTTAGGATTAATACAATAATCGGTGAAATAACTGCTAGCATACTAAAGTCAGTTATATAAAGGTACGGATTACTCGGATTTGTTAGTAATGCTCGATTTAATTCATCCGTGTTATTGTAATAGCTAAATGGAAGAATAATCAGGTAGACAAGATATAATAAAATAAGTGCAAGCCTAGATTGTTTAGAATTTATTAGCCACAATGCTTTACTAAACATATAAGTCCCCTCCATCGTTTATGAAAAATAAATCCTCTAAAGTCAATGGAAGTTCTTCTAAAAGAAGCGGATTTTCATTTTCCATTCGTTTTATATATTCGTCTTTATTTCCATTAATAATGATAATTGCTACTTTGCCGGTTTTTGAGAATACAGAAATAGACGGGTCTTCTTCCAATATTTTAGGTAAGCCATTTTCAAATGCTACTTGTAATTTATAAAATTGATTCGTACTTTCTTCCATTGTAGAGATTGAATTAATTCTTCCGTCCTTAATAAATAAATATTGATCAATTATTTTCTCAAGCTCAGCAAGATGATGTGATGAAATAATAACTCCAACTGATTCTGTGCTTGCATATTCAATTATTAATTGCAAAACAGTCCGTTTAACGACTGGGTCTAAACCGTTAGTCGGTTCGTCTAAAATGACATATTTTGCATTAGTCGAAAAGGTTAATAATAAATAGATCAGTGTTTTCATCCCTTTAGAGTATTTACGTAGAGATGTATTAGGTAACTTATATTTATTTAATGCTTCTAAAAATTTGTGTTTATTGAAGTTTGGATATGAATTTTCATAGATCGTAATAAGTTCTTTCACACTATATTGATTAATGAAATTTGTAGAATCACTCATATATGCAATTTGTCTTCTAGTAATTGGTGATTCGTTAATCTCCTCATCATCAATTAGTATTGAGCCTTCGTCTGGAGATAAAATGCCAACGATCGTCCTTAAAAGAGTCGTTTTACCAGCTCCATTTCTACCGATTAAGCCTGTGATTTTACCTTTTTCGATTTGAAAGTTTAGATTTTTTAATACTTCCTGTTCATCGAGTTTTTTATTTAAATGATGGATTTTCAGCAAACTATTCAGCTCCTTTATTAGAATAAAACTCTTTTACCCAATTCATTATTTCTTCCTCTTCAACGCCATCTGTTAAACAATCAATTAATAAATTGGACAGCTTATTTTTATATTTTAAAAGGGTGTCTGTTGAAACAGTCTCTTTCGTTAAACCAATTACAAATGTTCCTTTACCCCTTATCGTTTCGATGACGCCAGTGCGCTCTAGTTCTTGATAGGCTCTACTAACAGTATTTGGATTAATTACCAATGTGGTTGCTAATTCACGTACGGAAGGAAGTTTATCTCCATTTACCAAAATCTTTCTTAGCATCTGCTCTTTTGTTTGTAGAACAATTTGCTCCCAAAGCGGTAAATGGCTTCTTGGGTCTAAAATAATAATCAAGAGATCACCACCTCAAATGTTTTCTTAAGTGTATGGAGTGTATTAAGTGTATGAGTATAATTAATACACTTTACTTATATCATATGTTCTCATGTATGTAAATAGTTCCATTCTTTCTAATATTTTCTTCTGTGCTTGATTAAACTACTTATATTTGGAAAAAATATGTATGAAAAGAATGGAGGGTTATAGATGAAAAGGGTATTACTAACTCTTTTAAGTAGTGTTATGATCTTTTCTTTATCACTACCTAAAGTAGATGCAAGAGAGACACAAAATAATGATGTAAGTTTGGCAAAAAATGCATTATCTTCTGTAATTATTGAACAAGATACTGGCAAAATCTTATATGAAAAAGATGCTAGAAAAGAGCTTCCACCAGCAAGTATGACTAAGATCATGACAATGCTTATTATTATGGAAGAAATCAATAAAGGAAAACTCAGGCTGGATGATAAAGTAATGACAAGTGAACATGCTGCGTCAATGGGCGGATCACAAATCTTTTTAGAACCTGGCGAAGAGATGACTGTAAAAGAAATGTTAAAAGGGATTGCAATCGCATCGGGAAATGATGCATCAGTTGCAATGGCAGAGAAAATTGCAGGTACAGAAGAGGCATTTGTCGCTTTAATGAATAAAAAAGTAAAACAGTTAGGATTAAAAAATACACATTTTGAAAATCCAACTGGGTTACCTGCACCTGGTCATTATTCATCAGCGTATGATATGGCAATCATGGGAAGAGAGCTTTTAAAATATCCATTAATCACAAAATTTACTGGTACTTATGAAGATTACTTGAGAAAAGATACTGAAAAACAATTTTGGTTAGTTAATACGAATAAACTAGTTCGTTTTTATCCAGGAGCAGATGGATTAAAAACTGGATTTACTGCAGAAGCAAAATATTGTTTAACAGCAACTGCTAAGAAGAACAACATGCGAGTAGTTAGCGTAATTATGGGTGCGCCTACTTCTAAAGAAAGAAATGCACAAATGACAAATATGCTTGATTATGCATTTAATCAATATCAAGTAAAGCAATTAATTAAACAAGGTGAGAATATCGAAAGACTTAGTATTAGCAAAGGTAAGTCTAAAGGTGTAAATGTTATTACAAAAAGCCCAGTTTCAGTTGTATTGAAGAAGGGTGAGGCGCTGAATAAAATTACGAAAGATATTAAGCTTAACAAAAATATTCAAGCACCAATTAAAAAAGGGGAAGTTGTCGGAGTTTTAGTCTTAAAACAAGGTAGTAAAGTTTTATCTAAAACAGACTTAGTGGCGAATAAATCGGTAAGTAAAGCGAATTGGTATGATTTATTTAAGCGTACTGTTGGTGGATTCAACTAATTATTTCCGACTAATTTCGAGTATTCCTAAAAGATTTGGCGTTTTCCCACTAGTTTTGTCATGCATGAAGGAATTCGGTTTAGTTTTAACGAAACTTTCAATAACCGTCAAATAAGGAGGTTATTGTAGTGAGTCTTAATATTGAACTTGAAGTGAAAAATGCAATCCTTTGTGTAAGACTAGCAGGGGAATTAGATCATCACACTGCTGAGGATTTACGTTTACAAGTAAATGAGGTATTAGAGTCACGGACTATCAAACATATTTTATTAAATCTTGAGCATTTAACATTTATGGATAGTTCTGGTTTAGGTGTCATTTTAGGTAGATATAAAGTTATTCGAAATAAAGGTGGAGAAATGGTTGTATGCTCAATTTCTCCATCAATTAAGCGGTTATTTGATATGTCTGGTTTATTTAAGATCGTTCATTTAGCTGATGATGAGTCAAATGGACTTAATGTATTGGGGGTGGCATAATGCGAAATGAGATGAACCTTCAATTTTCTGCATTAAGTCAAAATGAATCATTTGCTCGTGTAACTGTAGCTGCATTTATTACTCAGCTTGATCCTACTTTAGATGAATTAACTGAAATTAAAACTGTAGTATCTGAGGCTGTTACAAATGCGATTATTCATGGGTATGAAAATAATCCTGAAGGGATCGTATTCATTTCAGTTTTACTTGAAGATCAGACAGTAACTTTAACAATTCGAGATGAAGGAATTGGTATTTCTGATTTAGATGAAGCAATGCAACCTTTATATACTTCAAAACCAGATTTAGAAAGATCCGGCATGGGATTTACGATTATGGAGAATTTCATGGATCAATGTGAAGTTGTGTCCACTATTAATGTTGGTACAACGATTACGGTTAAAAAGTACTTATCAAATAGCAATGTTTTAAGTAATTAAGGAGAATCCGCCTATGGACGTAGAAGTCAAGCAAGATCAACCCCGTGCGCAGTTAAAGGATCATGAATTAAAAGAGTTAATTAAGCGTAGTCAGGCTGGAGATCAATTGGCTAGAGACAGCATCGTCGGGCACAACATGAGACTGGTATGGTCAGTTGTTCAGCGCTTTATTAACCGTGGATATGAACCAGATGATTTATTTCAGATTGGTTGTATCGGTTTATTGAAATCGGTAGATAAATTTGATCTATCTTATGATGTACGATTTTCTACATACGCTGTTCCAATGATTATCGGAGAAATCCAACGATTTATTCGAGACGATGGAACAGTTAAAGTGAGTCGTTCATTAAAGGAAACGAATAATAAGATTCGAAAAGCAAAAGAAGAATTAAGTAAAACGCTTGGAAGAATGCCTACAATTAACGAGATTGCTACTCATATGGAAATTACACCAGAGGATGTTGTACTTGCGCAAGAAGCTAGTAGAGCTCCTTCATCAATTCATGAAACGGTGTATGAAAATGATGGGGATCCAATTACATTGTTAGATCAAATTGCTGATAACCATGAAACAAATTGGTTTGAAAAATTTGCATTAAAAGAAGCGATAAAACAATTAGATGATCGAGAGCGATTAATTGTCTATTTAAGATACTATAAAGATCAAACTCAATCAGAAGTTGCTGAACGATTAGGAATTTCTCAAGTGCAAGTATCAAGACTAGAGAAAAAAATTCTCCAACAAATGAAAGACAAAATTAAATAAAATCATAGCTAAAAAAGCTGAAGAATCGTATTGAATACAAAACGATTTTTCAGCTTTTTTATTTTGTCTTTTTACTATAAACTCCTGTTTCAAATATAGATGAAACATCTCCAAATTCGACTACCTAATGCTTTTTTTGATCGGGATGACGCCTAACATTTCCTGTTTTTACTTACCAAACTACTTAGTTCAATCTTCCTGGACTTATATTTTTGGGAAGTTTTCACATACTAGTTGTAATTGAATTCATAAAGCTTTGAAACTGAGGGGAAAGTATGAATAAGGTGTTATATATTAAGTTACTTAATCGGATCGTTGTACAAGTAGGTAAACGTGTACATCTAGAAGAGATTGCACGAATACAAGGGATTAATGTTGATTTAGCCCAAATTAAAAAAATCATTGTACATGAATCAAAAAAGGAGGATGGTACACATACAGTTATTGATATTCTCGATCTTTTGCCATTAATTCAAGAAATTGAACCTGATATTTCGTTTGAGCTCGTTGGAGTGACGATGTGCATAATAGAACTTAAAAATGAAGTTTCAAAGGATCGTTTCTTTCTGTTTTGTTTCGTTTGGATCCTGTTATTTACGGGTTCTTCATTAGCAATCATTTATTTCCATGAAGATGTAAGCATGCAGCAGGTTCAACAACGAATTTACTATATGATTACAGGAGAACATAATCATAAACCTTTATTACTTCAAGTACCATATTCTTTTGGACTAGGAATTGGGATGATTTTATTTTTTAATCAATGGTTTAAGACTAGATTAAACGAAGAGCCGAGCCCTCTTGAAGTAGAAATGTTTCAGTATCAACGCTCAATGGATGAATATGTGTTAGTAAACGAAAATAAAAAGCCAAACAAAAGTGTAAATACCGATGATTAGAGATTTGTTTATAGTGTTTGTAGGGTTTTCGGGAGGTATAGCTGTTGGTACGGGCTTTGTAGCATTTTTATCGGTTATTGGAATTATTCCGAGACTAACACAGTTAACAAAAACGATTAAAAAAATTCGTGCATATGAGTTTTCAGTCATTTTAGGAGCAATTTTTGGTTGCTGGATTAGTTTACGAAATACCGTATTTAATTTGCCGAATATATTTTCAGTTTTTATTGGGCTGTTAGCAGGTATTTTTATTGGAATGTTAGCTGCCGCATTAACTGAGGTTTTAAACGTTTTTCCAATTTTAGCGAAACGAATTGGCATTCAAAAGAAAATTGTGTACTTATTAATGGCGATCGCACTAGGTAAAGTTTTTGGTTCGTTATTTCATTGGATTTATTTTATAGAGTAAAGGATGGATGAAATGAGTGGGAAATTAAAAGCTAATTATAAAGAGAATATCAAACCATACCAACCAAAAAAGCCGGTATTAAAAAATTGTATTAAAGCATTTTTAGTTGGGGGATTTATCTGTTTTTTAGGTGAGTGTATTACAAAAATCTATATAAACTATTTTAACTTTACTGATAAAAATGTCGGTGATCCAACAGTAGCTACACTTGTTTTAATTTCTAGCTTACTTACAGGGTTAGGTATATATGACAAAATTGGCCAATTTGCAGGTGCAGGATCCGCTGTTCCTGTAACAGGCTTTGCCAACTCTATGACGAGTGCTGCTATGGAACATAGAAGTGAAGGTCTAGTTCTAGGGGTTGCAACAAATATGTTTAAACTAGCTGGTTGTGTAATTGTTTATGGAGTTGTTTCGGCATACGTCGTCGGAATGATACGATACGCATTTAAAGTATTCTTATAGGAGGTGAGTACCAATGGCTTTAGTCGGTAAACAAACTTGGGAGTTTCAAAATGGTGTTTATGTCCAAGCATCTGGAACCGCTGTAGGACCAAGAGAAAACTTGGGACTGTTAGCTGGCAAATTTGATTATGCTTATGAAGATCTTCACTGTGGTGAAGATAATTGGGAATTAGCAGAAAGAGCATTAATGAGAAATGCAGTTTCAGTTGCATTAAAAAAAGCAAACAAAAACGTCGAAGATATCGATGTATTTTTAGCAGGTGATTTATTAAATCAAAATGTTACTGCGAACTTTATGGCAAGAGAATTGCAACTTCCTTTTTTATGTATGTTTGGAGCATGCTCAACTTCAATGGAAACGGCTGCACTCGGTGCACAGTTAATCGATAGTGGTTATGCAAAAATGGCATTGGCAGCAACAAGTAGCCATAATGCTACTGCTGAAAGACAATATAGATATCCTACAGAATATGGTGGACAAAAACCTGATTCGGCAACTTTTACAGTAACTGGTGCGGGAAGTGTTCTCCTTTCCAATAAAAAAAGCAAAATAAAAGTAAAATGCGCCACAATAGGTACAGTTCAGGATTTAGGTTTGACAGATCCATTCGACATGGGTTCTGCGATGGCACCAGCAGCAGCTTATACAATCGTGCAACACTTTAAAGATACAAATACAACACCTAATGATTATGATTTTATCGTAACTGGAGATCTTTCAGCTGTTGGTGCACCAATTTGCGAACAACTTGTTAGAGAAGAAGGATATGATATGGCAGGGAAATACAATGATTGTGGATTGCTAATCTATGATCGAGAAAATCAGGAAGTTTTTGCTGGTGGAAGTGGCTGTGCTTGTTCAGCGGTCGTAACATATGGTCATTTATTTCAAGAGTTAAATAAAGGTACTTATAAACGGATTTTGGTAGCAGCAACCGGCGCTCTTTTAAGCCCAACAATGATTCAACAGAAAGAATCAATTCCAACTATTTCACATGCTGTCGTTTTCGAAAGCTGTTAGGAGGTGTTCAGATGGATTTTGTTAATGCTTTTATAGTAGGAGGTCTAATTTGTGTAGTAGGCCAGTTACTTTTTGATTTCACAAAGTTAACACCAGGGCATGTAATGTGTATTTTTGTTGTAATTGGTTCAATTTTAGATGGGTTTGGCATTTACGATAAGCTTATAAAATTTGCTGGTGCGGGTGCAACCGTTCCAATTACTAGTTTTGGTCATTCTTTATTACACGGAGCGATGGCAGAAGCAAATGACCACGGCTTCATAGGTATTGGAATGGGGATCTTTTCACTAACTTCATCTGGCATTTCGGCAGCAATTTTATTCTCATTTATAATTGCTCTAATTTTTAAGCCAAAAGGTTAACTTATGAAAAAGAAAAGGATCATTATCGTAACCGACGGAGATGTATATGCACATCGGAGTATTGAGTATTTGGCAAAACAATTTGGCGGATGCACAATATCACAATCGAAAGGTAATCCCACTAAATTCTCTGGAAAGAGAATGGTTGAAATCATTATGCAAGCACAAAAAGAACCAGTATTTGTATTGTTTGATGACAGTGGCTTTATGGGAGAAGGTCCTGGAGAAAAGGCTTTAAAATATGTAGCAAGTGATAAACATATTGAAGTTATTGCTGCATTAGCAGTAGCATCAAATACACATCATCAAGAATGGACAAAAGTAGATGTAAGCATTGATAACGAAGGGAATTTAACTGAATATGGTGTCGATAAATATGGAGTTCCTGATATTGAAATCGGTAGAATAAATGGAGACACCGTTTATAATTTAGATCAACTAAATATCCCCTTCATTTTAGGAATCGGTGATATTGGAAAAATGGGTGGGAGAGATGATATTGAAATCGGCTCACCTATTACACGAAAAGCAATTGAATATATCCTCGAGAGGAGTGAACTCCAGTGACCACGAAAAAAGAGCCAACTAAACTAACAAATAAACTAGTTACAAATGCTTATAAAATAAGTGATCGAATAGGTTATGGAGTAAGTTTTGATATCGGAAAACGTGTGATTTTTGTAAATAAAGTTGAAGTTAATCTATATTATGTAAACGGATTAACGGATACAAGCTTTATTCAAAGATTTTTAGACGACTTAATCGGGCTAGAAAAAGTCGAGAAAAATAAATCGATGTTTAAAAATATTGAGGATACGATTGTCCATCAATCTGTAGAAATTGTTTTAACATTTGAAGATGTTATAAAGAAAGTATTATCTGGTTTGATTGTAGTACTAGTTGACGGAGAAGATAAAGGACTTGCAGTCGATGTTAGGAGCTATCCTGGGCGTGGACCAACTGAACCAGATACCGAACGAGTAGTACGTGGTTCGCGAGATGGTTTTACTGAAAACATTATTAATAATACTGGCCTAATAAGAAGACGTATTCGCGATGAAAATTTAAGAAATGAAATTCTTCAAGTAGGTGAAAGTTCAAAGACTGATGTTTGTTTATCGTATATAGAAGGTTTAGCACACGCGGAACTTGTTACAGAAATTCGAGATCGAATTACAGGTATACACGTTGATGGTCTTACAATGTCAGATAAGAAATTAGAGGAATTTATATTAAAGCAAGGGTATAATCCGTTTCCTTTAGTTAGATATTCAGAAAGACCTGACGTCGTTGCAAACCACATACTTGAAGGACATGTATGTATTATCGTGGATACATCTCCGAGCGTAATCATTACGCCGGCAACATATTACCACCATATGCAACATGCAGAAGAGTTCAGACAAACTCCTTCTGTCGGAACATTCCTTCGATGGTGTCGTTATATGGGGATTTTTATGTCAGTCTTTTTATTACCATTTTGGTTACTATTATGTAATTATCCAGAGGTATTACCAAAATCATTAAGTTATATCGGACCAAAAGAAACAAGTAATATTCCAATTTATTTACAATTAATTATTGCTGATTTGGGGATTGAATTCCTCAGAATGGCAAGTATACATACACCAAATGCAGTTTCCACTTCGATGGGTATTATTGCAGCAGTATTAATTGGACAAGTCGCAATTGATGTGGGTCTTTTCCAACCAGAAGTAGTCTTATATACGGCTGTGTCAATGATTGGATCATATGCTACGCCTAGTTATGAGCTAGCACTTGCAAATAAATTAGCCAAGTTTGGAATCTTAATTTTAACAGCAATATTAGGTGTTAAAGGCTTTATGATTGGTTCGACATTATTCATTCTGTTTTTAGCAAGCCTGAATACTTTAAATACACCTTATTTTTGGCCATTTATTCCATTCGATGGCAGAGCATTTTGGCACTTAGTTGTCCGTACAAAAGCTAGTGAAAGTCAACATAAAAAAGGTGGAAAAACAATCGGTGATGCTACCATTTGATTTGTTGACTTAAGAATAAAGGAAGGGGGCTGTCTCAGGAGTCAGATCAACTGACAAATAAGCGCCCTCATTTTAATTTTAAAAAATGTACTAGTGCTAGGGAGGTATCTCAACAGCACTTTTTATTTGTTTTGATAAAATCGAACTTTTTTTAGAATTAGCCAAATTTTTATCAAGTTTTTATTAGAAAAAGAAAAGAAATAGAGTGATCCGTATAAAATGAGTTGATTATTAGCTTATAATACATTTACTGGTATGGGTAACTTTTGTTTTTATTTGCGATTCTATCGAGTTTAATTGCAGTTTTGTTGAATTTATTTACGATTCTCAAATTTTAATTGCAGTTTTACTAATTTTAATTGCGCTTTTCAGTTTTATTTGAAGCCAACGATTTATTTGCAATATTTCATCTTTTATTTGTAGCTCGAATTTTAACATCAAAAAACCCAGTTACTTTTTTAAGTAAAAGGGTTTCTTTCATAATTATTTAAATAATGAAACAATCGCATCAAATAATGCAGAGAAGAAATCTTTAAGTTTTTCAATAAAAGATTGGCCTTCTTTAGAATTTAGATAATCTGAGATTTTATTTTTAGCTTTTGTTAATTGGTTTCCTACTTGATCCCAGTTAATATTTAAATCTTTCATTTTTTCAAATAAATTCATCAAACTAGCTTTTTGATCAGCAGTTAATGTAATTCCAAGATCCTTTGCTAATCGATCAATTAATGATTTTAATTCATCGGTTGACATGTTTGGATTTTTAGCTAGCTCTTCTTTCACTTTAGTGACAAGTTGTACAGCTTTTTCATTACCTACTGAATCACCAAGTTCGGCAGTTTTAACCATTTCTTCATTTGCTACTTTTTTAACATCATCAGGTATCACTTGACCAGAACTTAGCTCATAAGCCTTCATAATCCCAGTTAAAGCAGCTGTACCAGAGACTTGAAATGGTGCAGTAATTACAATATTTGCATCCTTTAATCCAGCAGTGATTAAAGCATTTGTATACATTGAGTTAGTAACCCATGAAATATTATTTGATTGAACGACGATGCCTGTATTTTTTTCACCAATTGTAATCATAGCAGATGAAAGAGCTCGAGTACCGATTTGAGCACTAGGCACAGTACCATCTAAATATTTATGCTCCTCTTGATTTGAAACAGTCACAATTCTAGCATCAGATGGCGCACCCATTTCAGCTAATAATGATTTCTTTTGCGTTTCAGATAAATTTTGCCCAAGAGTAACAATCGTTTCACCCGGAACAGCATCAGCAAATACCGATAAAGGCATAGCTACTAATCCCATTGATATGGTGAACGCTAATAACTTTCGTTTTAACAAAGAGACACTCCCTTTACAATAATCCAAATTTTACATCTTACAACACTATTATAGTCATTTTCGAAAACTTGTCATTACTTTTTGTTTTTTGTATGATAATATCAGCGTTACTAATTTATTCAGTAATGAAAAAATATAGGACAATTAAGTCTTATAAAGTTGTACATACATAAGGAGGATTTTTTATTATGAAAAAAGCAAGTATTACGTTTGAAAATGGCGAACAAATCTTAATCGAATTATTCCCAGAGCATGCACCAGGTACAGTTGAAAACTTTGAAAAATTAATCCGTGAAGGTTTCTACAATGGATTAACTTTCCACCGTGTAATTCCTGGATTTGTATCTCAAGGTGGAGATCCAAACGGTAATGGAACAGGTGGTCCAGGATACAAAATCAAATGTGAAACTGTAGGAAACCCATTAAAACATAAAGCTGGATCTTTATCAATGGCACATGCTGGAAAAGATACTGGTGGTAGCCAATTCTTTATCGTTCACGAGCCACAACCACATTTAAATGGAGTACATACAGTATTCGGTCAAGTAATCGAAGGTATGGATACAGTTTTAAGAATGCGTAATGGCGATGTTATGCAAGAAGTTAAGGTTTGGGATGAAGAATAGTCAAACCATTTAAGAAGTCACTCTAATAAGATTTCAAATGAAAAAAGCCACAAGGGAAAAATTTTTCCTTGTGGTTTTTTAACATGTTCTTTGTTGTTTTAACGGTGAAATCATTTAATAACATCTCGGACTATTTAGAGAAGGTTAAGTTAGAAGATTTATTTTGGTTTTTTTTGAAATATGTTTAGTTTTTATTGTTTCACATGCGATTTCATGTTATTTCTTCTATTTTCTTGGTTCTCATAATCTATTTCCACATGTTTCATAGTCTTGTTTGCAGTTTTTTAAATTTTAATTGCAGATATAACTTTTTTAATTGTAGATTTGCCAAATTTAATTGCAGTTTTGGATTTTTTAATTGCACTTGCGCAGATTTAATTGCAGTTTTGACTTTTTTAATTCGACTAACTGGTCTCACTTGATCTTGCAATTAAAAACGCTGTTGATAATAATTCTGGTTGTAATAGGAGTTTGGATAATAATTTTGATTGTGCTGATTTGAAAATTCATGCTCGTTTTGAACTTGTCGATTACAATTTTTTGGTGGTCCTATAAATATAGAAGGTTGTAAATTTGCAGTTGCTGTTTTCCATTGGTTTTCATCAAGACAGTAAGTATGTGAGACAATATTTGAAGGTGTAAATTTCATTAAATCAGAGAATAAAATTACGTCTGGGGAAGGTGCATTAAATATTGCTAATAAGTGAGTATTGTCAACAGTTGCAATTTCATAATGCCACCAGCCTTGTGGTACGTTTGCAACTTGACCAGGAGTAATTGGGAAATTTAATAGTTGCTTTGTATAAGGATTTAAGATTGATACAACTGCTGCACCAGAAATACAATAGACTAATTCTGATGAATTTTGATGATAATGTGGCTCTACAACATTATTTACACTTAAAAATATATCCAATAAAGACAAACTATCCAAAGTATTCAAATCATTAATACTTAATTGATTGATAAAGTTTTGACTGTCCTTTACAAATGCATGATTTTTATTTATATCATAAGTATATTGAATATTTGGTGATGAATAATCTAAATCCAACCTCATAATGATCACCCTTTTATATAACTCTAACTAAAACTTACTGTATTCAAATTTATCTAATTGGTGACAAAAGCCTATAAGGTTGGATGGGCAGGAAAAATACATGACTAGTACTCTAAATCAGTTTAAATTCTCACCTATACCATATATCCCGTTTTTCCATCTCTCCGGTTTTCTGACTTGACAGAAAAATGTGAGAATTATATATTTGAAATATTGATATATTTGGAACGTATTTTTATATTTATCGTACTATAGAGGGATAATCAATCATATATTATGTATTGGTTTAGAAGCTAATTAGAGTTTTAATAATTTTTAAGAGGGGTTAACATGTTAATTAGGTATAAGAAAACATATGAGAAAATTGCAATGGGCCTGCTTTCGTTTATGCCGAATGAAAAGAATGTGAAGAGCTTAGTAAATACGATTAAAGATTATGAAACTAAAGATGATAATCATTTGTTCCTTTGGAAATTAGACGATATTGTTGGGATTATTGGAATACAACTTCTACCAGATAAGGTTATTATGATTAAACATTTAAGTGTAAACCCTTCATTCCGAAATCAAGGTATTGCAACTTCACTTTACGATGCGATTCGATCTCAGTATACAGACTATACAATCGTAACAACGCAAGAAGTAGCTTCATTCATTGAACATTGTCATGTTAGTTTGAAAGTATTATAGAAAAAGTGCTCAATTTTTTGAGCACTTTTTTTACACTGTAGAAAAAATGGTTCCATGAACCATTCATGAGTAAGGTTTTTTAAACTTCATGCGATTTTACATACTCATAGGCCGGTTATGAGTATGAATGAAACAACAATTTGCACTTTGCTTACTCATAAACCAGTCATGGGTAGGTACGATGCAACTTCTATTTCGAAACACAGAAAAAAGGTGCCCAATTTTTTGAGCACCTTTCCTCTAAACTTTTCTTCGTAATTCTAATTGCTTTAATCTTTCTGAAATGACATCTGTTCGATCTCTTGTAGAATGTTTATTAATTAAATCTTCCGTAAAAGACGAGTAATATTCTTTTTGATTTTGATATCTTTCAATCAATTCTTGGTCATTTAATGGGAGGTCAAAATGGTGATATTCCGTTTCATTTTGAAGATTTAACTGTAAATTTGATATGATTTGTTGAAAGCGCAATTGATCAATTCCAGCCATTTCCAATAAATTAGAATCATTTGAAAAGGTAATGACGTGTCGAAATAATTTTTTAGCACCAGTAAAGTTTCTTCTTCTATAATGATATAACACTACCGATAATCTGATTAAACCTAACCAGACCTTTTTATAATGATGATTTAATTCAAGTTTCCATTGTTCCTCAAGAATTTCATGACATTCAAAAAAATCTTGATCAAAATGGAAATGACATAAATATTTTATGTACCGCTCGTTTTTATTGTAATGGACCAAGTTTTTCACCTCTTTATTACTAAAATTTTATCAGAAATGGAAAAATTTAAAAAGAAGAAAGCCTAGAGCAATGTCTAGACTTTCACGTTTTGTTTATTCACGGGGTTAAATTAACAGACGAAAGCACATCCAACGATGATTAATAAAATAAATAATACTACGATTAAAGCAAAGCCTCTGCCGTGGCCGAAACCGCCGAACTCTGGAGAAACACCTTTACTCATGAAATAACCTCCTTACCAAAAATATAATTCTTCTTGCACTGATATCTTATGAAAAATTTTAGAAAATGGTATAGGCGTAAAACTAAAAATTTAGGAACAAAGTAACTTCATCGATGAAAAATCCTTTTCTGTTATATAGTTTTATGAAATAATACTTTATACTGTTATAAAGTATATTTTTATTTTAAAGTAAGTTGGTGAGTAGTTTGTGAAGCAATATGAAGTTAAAATTGATGCATTTGAAGGGCCATTAGATTTATTACTTCATTTAATTCAACGATTTGAAATTGATATTTATGATATACCTGCATCTGAAATAACAGATCAATATGTTTCATATATTCATACAATGAAAGAATTAGAATTGGATATTGCAAGTGAATATTTAGTGATGGCAGCTGAATTACTTGCGATGAAAAGTAAAAGTATTTTACCTAACCATGAAGAACAAGCTGATTGGGATGCAATACTTGAAGAAGACCCTAGAGAAGAATTAATGAATCGATTAATTATATATAAGCAATTTAAGGAAGCGGCGATCGTATTTCAGGAAAAAGAATCAGAACGGGCGATGATTTTTACTCGAAATCCAGTTGATTTGTCCGAATATGGGCCGAGACCAGAAGATATTGTTATGCCAACTGATGTAACAATTTACGATATGTTTGGTGCACTTCAAAAGCTATTTAAACGTAAAAAGCTACAAGAACCACTTCAAACTAAAATTGTTCGTGAAGAAATATCGATCGAAAAAAGAATGGATGAAATTATTACCTACTTAAAAAGTATTAAAAAGAGAACTAATTTCATCAGTTTATTTCCACATAATGATAAAGAAAGTATTGTAGTTACTTTTTTAGCAATATTGGAGTTAATGAAAACAAAAGACATTGTAGTAGAACAGGAACAAAACTTTTCAGAAATTTTTCTTACATCACGGGAGGTTTTTGAAGATAAGCAAGCTGAGGTGTACTTGTAATGGAACAGGAAAAAAATTTAGTAGGAGTTCTAGAAGGACTTTTATTTGTAGCTGGCGATGAAGGAATTTCGATTGTCGAGCTATCTGAGACTTTAGAATTAGGTCAAACCGATGTTCTAGAATTAATTGAGAATCTTAAAAAAGAATATGAAAATCCTAACAGAGGCTTGCAAATTAGAATTCTAGCTAGCAGATATAAACTTACTTCAAAGAGGGAACATGGTGAGTTTTTCAAAAAATTAGTTGAAAGCCCATCGAACTCTTCGCTGTCACAAGCAGCATTAGAAACTTTAGCGATTGTTGCATATCAACAACCAATTACGAGGACAGAAATTGAAGATATTCGTGGAGTTAAGACTGAAAAACCAATTCAAACTCTTGTCTCGAAATATTTAATTAAAGAAGTTGGACGGGCTGAAGGTACTGGACGTGCAATTTTATACGGTACTACTTCTGAGTTTTTAGATTATTTTGGCCTAAAAAACATTAAAGAATTACCTCCACTCCCACAAGATTTAAAAATGGAAGAGGTTGAAGAAGAAGCAGATTTATTTTTTAGCAAATTTGAAAAACAAGATTAGTTAAAAAATTCTGCAAATCTTTATGTATCCTATGTTAAACTAATACTATGGAAATCTTGGAGGGTGAAAGAATTGTTAATTTATAATTGCCATGGGTATGAATTAGTAAAGGCTCAATCAAATACTTCAGAAGACTTTTTTAATCGTTCCGAAGTTGAATATGAATATAATGATCAAAAAATTGTAACTTCTGTCTTATATGTTCGCTTTTTTGAAGAACAACTTTCCGAACTAAGTGATTTAAAAACAACTAGATTATATGAAAATGGTGACCAATCACTCGATTTTCGTGATTTAGTGGCACTTGCGCTAATTATTAAAAATCCTGATTATCGTGGAAGAAAGCGAATATATATTAATGAATTAGATCAATTTGTAAAAGAGCTACAAGGTGTTGATTTTGATAAATTGGTAGGATATGCGAGAAGTATTAAGCAAAATTCAAATAAAATAGAAATATCGATCTAATTTAACGGAGGGAAAAAAATGTCGAATAAGATGGTAGAGCATCAATTAAAAATTGTAGTTAATCAATTAGGGATTGTTGGTCTAGAGTGTAATTTGTTTTTAAATAGGAATTCTTTACCGTCATTTCAACATGAAAACCAAGCAGTGGATACTAACTACTTAGAAAAAATACTCTCTTCATTACGTAGAATTACAGTATATTGTGAGGATGCTAAAGAAGTTTGTGAGAAAATTTTAAGTGGACAGTTCCATAAAGCAACAGCTGAAGATACTTTACATAAAATTTATCACAGATGTATCGCTGAATTCTTCTCTCCTAAAAACGATGCATGGTATGAAAATAGTCGTGCAGCATACACGGGTAATCAAGCAATTACATTTTATAAAGCTGTACCTGGTACTCTTCAAGACCTATTTTCGTCTTTAGAAAAAGTTTTTCAACAAATGCGAGAAGAACTTGAGTATTATGAAACAGATTATTCAACAAAACTGATGCAACAATACAAACAGTAATTAGAAAATAGTTAAATGTAAATAATATCGTTAAGAGAAAAAGACTAGAAATTTTCTAGTCTTTTCATTTTGTATAAAACTCAAAAAAATGGATATATCTAGTAATTTTTATCTAAGATACGTTACAATACTATAGAAATTTCTTTGTAAGAGAAGAGGACTTAAAATGAAACAAATGTATTCAATTGGACAAAGGACAATCAAAACAGCAATCGGAAGTGGTATATCTCTATTAATCGCAGAAGCTCTACATTTACAAAATTACAGTACTGCTGCTGTCGTCACGCTATTAAGTATTCAAAATACAAAACGCAGATCATTTATTGTTGCAATTCAAAGATTTGTTGCATCAGTTATTGCAATGTTAATTGGATGGATGATGTTTGAATTTTTAAGCTATACCCCATTAACAGTTGTCATTTATTTTCTTTTAACTATACCCTTATTAGTCACATTGAAGTTACAAGAAGGAATCATACCAAGCTCAGTGATCGTTTTGCAAATTTATGTGAGTAACAATAAATCAATATCTTTCTTAATTAATCAAGTTGAAATTTTAGCAGTTGGGATCTTAATTGCTTTAATAATGAATACATATATGCCAAGTATTGAGAAGAAGATGATTGAATCTCAAAAGAAAATCGAGCAAAATTTTAAAATGTTACTTCTAGGAATTGCTTTAAAAATGAAGGGTAAGGATGAAGATTCACAAAATGAATTAATTTATGAAACAAAAAACCTTTTACAAACGGCGAAAACATTAGCTTACAGGCAAGTTGAAAATAGTTTTGTAAAATCAAACTTATATTATATTAATTATTTTGAAATGAGAGAACGTCAATTCGAAATCATATCGAATCAAATCATCCCATTATTAAAAAAGGTTGCGTTAAATTATCCGCATTCAAAAATTATCGCAGAATTTTTTGAGGACACAGGTGTTTATTTAAAAGAAAAATCTACGGGGATTGAATTATTAGGGGAATTTAGTCATATGATGAATGATTTTAGAAAGATGCCATTACCTGAATCAAGAGATGAGTTTGAGACTAGAGCTAGTTTAATGATGATTGTTTATGAATTGGAAAAAGTGATCTCATTAAAAATGGAGTTTTACTCAGAAAATCAGACCGTTTTAGAAAAACTTAACTAATCATTTAATATAAGAGGATGCGGAATTAACATCTTAAATACGTTAATTCCATTAATCGCGTGAATCGCATGAATACCGGTAATAGCTATAAATTTAATATCATACAATGGAAAGTAGAAGAGAAATTTATTTTCTCTGATGGAGGTGTATGATGTTAAATCAATCTGAACTCGTCACTTACTTTCAGGAGGTAGAAATCTGGTGTGCGAATGTATTACAGTTGCTGTCTGAAAGATTTGACCATATTCAAGAAAAAGAACTATTAGAATATAAAGTTAAACTATTGTTAAACAGAATGGGGACAAAAGGTCATTATGTAGATCAAAATTCCTTTTTAGATGAAATTAGTATGGATGTGGATGATATCCAAGAACGATTAATTTCAATTTTAAATGAAGAGGAATATGATGATAGCTATGCGTATCGGGTAATAGAAGTCGAAGAGAGAGTGGGGATTGGTAAGCACGAGCTCCCGCCTTTACCATACCCATATAATGCACTCGAGCCATATATATCAAAAGAAATTATGATGCTACATCATGATAAGCACCATAAAAGTTATGTAGATGGTTTAAATAAAGCTGAGATTGAATTAGAAAAGGCAAGAAAGAATAAGGCATACGATTTATTAAAGCATTGGGAAAGAGAGCTTGCATTTCATGGGTCTGGTCATTATTTGCATACGATATTTTGGAATAATTTAAGTAAATCAGGTGGAGGGCAACCTCATGGGGCTTTTTTAAAACAAATTGAAGATGACTTCGGAAGTTATGAAGCCTTTAAAGAGCATTTTACACAAGCTGCTAAAAAAGTGGAAGGTGTCGGTTGGGCGATTTTAGTTTGGGTTCCAAGATCGAATCGGTTGGAGATTCTTCAAACTGAAAAACATCAATTCTTTACTCAATGGGATACAATTCCATTGCTAGTTTTGGACGTTTGGGAGCATGCTTATTATTTGCAGTACAAATTTGATAAAGACGCATACATTACAAATTTTTGGAACATTGTTAATTGGCCAGATGTAAATTATCGATATGATTATGCTAGTCAATTAAAATGGCAACCATTTTATTAATAAGCGAAAAATAGTAGGTGCTGGAATTGCTCAGGTTGTATATCTGAACAAGTTCAGCACTTTTTTCTTAAAAAAAAGTCATTTTTTTATAATGTAATTCGTAAACTTGTACTAATTAGGACTAACTGTGGAGTTGATGCGAAAGATGAAAAAATGGCTAGTAATCGGAATCATTGGCTTATTTTTAATCGGAATTATTATTCCGACGAATAATGTTAAAGCATTTGGAGGAGTTAGTGCTAGAAATGCAGTTTTGATGGATCAAAAAACTGGACGAATCTTGTATGGTAAAGCAATGCATGACTCTGAAAGAATCGCCAGCATAACAAAAATAATGACTGCAATACTCGCTGTAGAGTCCGGTAAAATGCAAAACACGATAACAATTAGTTCAAGGGCAGTGCAAACAGAAGGATCATCCATTTATTTAAAACCAGGACAAAAAATTAAACTTGAAGATTTAGTTTATGGTTTAATGCTTAGGTCTGGGAATGATGCGGCTAATGCAATTGCCGAGGCTGTAGGTGGTAGCATCGAAGGATTTGTTTATATGATGAACGAAAAAGCAAAAGAAATCGGAATGAGTAATACATATTTTAGCAATCCATCAGGACTTGATCAGCAAGGAAAAGAGCATTACTCATCTGCTTATGATATGGCGTTATTAACGAGATACGCTATGGAAAATCCTAAATATGCAAAAATTGCAGGTACAAAAGTACACCGTGCCCCAAATACGGCAGAATCTTGGGATTATGTTTGGAAGAATAAAAACAAATTGCTTACTTTCATGTACAAGTATAGTACTGGAGGTAAAACTGGATTTACTAAAAAAGCAAAAAGAACACTCGTATCAACTGCTTCAAAAAACGGAATGGATTTAATTGTCGTAACACTAAATGATGGGCAAGATTGGCAAGATCATATGTCACTATTCGAATATGGTTTCAGTAACTATCCTTTAACGAAAGTTTTAAGTAAAGGAGGAATTAAAGAAGTCACAGATAAAAAATATAAAGGACATGTTTATATGAAAAATGACTTCTCTTATCCTTTAGATAAAAAAGAGCGTGATCAAGTAAGAATCACGATTGAAATGCAAAAGCCGACCAAGAAAAAAATTGCTAATGATGCAATTGTTGGTAAAGCGATTATCGAACTAGAAGGTGAACAAATTGGATTTAGAAATATATTTTATAGCGATAGTAAGGTCAAAATATTTACAAAAGAAATAATCCAAAATGGGAAACAAGTTCTATTAAACTTAATGGGAGAGCACTCTGATGGTTAATATCATTTGGGTTGCTCTTACAATAATTGGTTTTGTTTTTGCGATGATTAATGGCACCATGGATGAAGTAAATAAAGCAGTATTTGACGGAGGAAAGCAAGCAATTACCATTATTATTGGACTAGTTAGTGTGCTTGTTTTTTGGTTAGGTTTAATGCGAATAGCAGAAGAATCTGGATTATTAAAAATTCTTTCGAAATTATTTCAACCATTCCTATCTTTCCTATTTCCGAGAATCCCTAAAGACCATCCGGCACTAGGTTATATTATGTCAAATATGGTCGCCAATTTATTCGGTTTAGGAAATGCCGCAACACCATTAGGTATAAAGGCGATGGAACAACTAAAAGTGTTAAATAGAAATAGTATTGAAGCAAGTGATGATATGATTACATTTTTAACTTTAAATACAAGTGCAATCACTTTAATTCCTACAACAGTGATCGGAGTTAGAATGTCTTATCATTCTGCAAATCCGACCGAAATAGTAGGTGTTACAATCCTTGCACAGATCGTTTCATTTATTGGGGGACTCGCGGTAAATAGTTTTTTTGCAAGTAGGCGAAATCGAAAGGGGAGAAAATAAATGGGATATATGAATACTATTTCACTTTATATTATTCCATTTATTATCGCTGTCATTTTAATACATGGAACTTGGAAAAAGGTGCCTACGTATGAATCTTTTGTTGAAGGTGGAAAAGAGGGTGTAACAATTGCAGTGCAATTAATTCCATTTTTAGTAGGGATGCTAGTATCGATCTCGATCTTTAGAGCGTCAGGTGCTCTAGAGTTTTGTGTAGAACTTATGCGTCCATTATTAAGTTCATTAGGTATTCCGGCAGAAGTTTTTCCGCTAGCAATTATTCGACCTATTTCTGGTTCGGCCGCTTTAGGGATTACTTCGGATTTAATTAAAACATATGGACCGGATTCATTTATCGGAAGGTTAGCTTCGACTATGCAAGGCAGTACAGATACAACGCTATATGTTTTAACGGTGTATTTTGGAGCGGTAGGAATTCGTAAAATGGGTGATGCATTAAAAGTAGGTTTAATTGCAGATGCAATCAGTATTATTTTCTCAATCATTTTTGTAACGATGTTCTTTTCTTAACCCAACGCATACGATTTGAAACAGTGAAAAAGTACTTTTATTTTAGGATAAAAGTACTTTTTTATTGCGCATTTAAAATTAATATCTTATAATACCAATAAGAATAGTTGGTATTAAGACAACATTCAATTTTACCCATGTTGCATATAATGGATTGGAAGAAAAACTAACCTTTTTGTGACATAAAGGAGCATGAAATTATGAAAGTTGTAAAATCAGTACACGAGCTGATCGGATCAACACCATTGCTTGAAATTACAACATTCCCTTTACCAAAAGGAACAAGACTATTTGCAAAATTAGAATTCTGTAACCCAGGTGGAAGTGTAAAAGATCGACTTGGAATGGAATTATTAGAAAGTGCACTTAACGAAGGTAAATTAGAAAAAGGTGGTACAGTCATTGAACCAACCGCCGGAAATACAGGAATTGGTTTAGCACTAGCAGCTATAAAATATGGTGTAAATGTTCTATTTGTTGTTCCTGAAAAATTCAGTATTGAAAAACAAACATTGATGAAAGCACTTGGAGCAAAAATTGTGAACACACCTACAGAAGATGGAATGACAGGTGCAATTAAAAAAGCGAATGAGCTCTCAAAAGAAATACCGAATTCATTTGTACCATCACAATTTAGTAATGAAGCAAATCCAAGAACCTATTACAAAACATTAGGTCCTGAATTAGTTGACCAACTAGATGGAAAAATAGATGTATTTGTTGCTGGAGCTGGTAGTGGAGGAACATTTACTGGTACAGCCCAGTATTTAAAAGATAAATTACAAAATGTAAAAACAGTGATTGTTGAACCAGAAGGATCAATCTTAAATGGTGGAAAGCCAGGTTCACATGATACAGAAGGAATTGGAATGGAATTTATTCCTGCCTTTGTAGATACAAACTTATTTGATGCTATTCATACAGTACTTGATACAGACGCATTTCGTTTAGTCAAAGAACTAGCAACGAAAGAAGGACTTTTAGTAGGAAGTTCCTCAGGAGCTGCGTTATATGCAAGTTTATTAGAAGCAAATAAAGCAAAACCAGGGAGTACAATCGTAACGATTTTCCCAGATAGTAGTGAAAGATACTTAAGTAAAAACATATATAGTGAGGGATAAAATATGAAGAAAAAGACGGCGTTAATACACGGGGGAATTAGTAGAGATGAAACAACTGGTGCGGTTAGTGTTCCGATTTATCAAACTAGTACGTATAAACAAGATGCTGTTGGTAAACATAGAGGATTTGAATATTCCAGAACAGGCAATCCGACACGACATGCTCTTGAAGAGTTAATGAAAGATATTGAACACGGTGTTGCAGGATTTGCATTTGCATCAGGAATGGCAGCTATTCATACTGTGTTTAGTTTATTCAAGACTGGTGACCATATCGTAGTCGGTGATGATGTTTATGGTGGTACTTACCGATTACTTACAAGAGTGTTATCAAATTTAGGCATAACAGCTACATTTGTTGATACAAGTAATATTACTATAGTTGAAAATGTTATTTCACCAAATACAAAAGCAATTTTTATTGAGTCACCTAGTAATCCATTATTAAAAATTACTGATATTAAAGCAATTGCAAAACTTGCAAATGAATATGACTTATTAACGATCGTTGATAATACTTTTGCTACTCCATACTGGCAACAACCTCTTACACTAGGTGCTGATATCGTCGTTCATAGTGGAACTAAATACCTTGGAGGACATAGTGACGTAGTAGCTGGAGTTGTTGTAACGAATAAAGAAGAATTAGCTGAAGATTTAGCATTTTATCAAAACTCGATTGGTGGAGTTTTAGGGCCAAACGATAGCTGGTTATTACAACGTGGTATTAAAACACTTGGAATTAGAATGGAAGAACATGAAAGAAATACGCATGAAATTGTGACGTTCTTATCGAATCATCCAAATGTAAATAAAGTTTTCTATCCTGGATTATCGACACATCCAAACCATGAATTAGCAAAACAACAAAGCAGTGGATTTGGTGGCATGTTATCTTTTGAATTAAAAGAAGGTTTAGATCCAGAAGAATTCGTAGGTAAATTAAAGTGGTTTACATTAGCTGAAAGTTTAGGAGCAGTTGAAAGTCTTGTAGGGATTCCTTCAAAAATGACGCATGCTTCAATCCCAAGAGAAAAACGAATTGCATCCGGAATTTCTGATGAATTAATTCGATTATCGGTTGGTCTAGAAGATTTAGAAGATTTAATAGAAGACCTAGAACAAGCATTAATATTTCAAACATCAAAGGTGAGATAAATGGGTAGAGAGTTTTTAGACGTTTTTACTGGTTGGGCAGATAGTTACGATTCTTTTGTTCAAGGCCATGACCCAGAATATAAAGAAGCATTTCGACGTTATGATGAAATACTGAATGAAATTGTTAATAGAAGTGGAAATAGCGTTCTCGAATTTGGAATTGGTACAGGGAATTTAACAAAGTTACTTCTTGATAAAGGAAAAACTGTATTTCCAATCGAGCCATCTCCTGAGATGAGAATTATTGCCTCAAAGAAATTGGGCGAGAATATTACGATTCACGACGGAGATTTAATTGATTTTCCAAAACCACAGGCCGGGATCGATACAATTGTAAGTTCATACGTTTTTCATCATTTAACTGATCAAGAAAAATATGAAGCTATTAAAATATATAGCTCATTATTGAACACAAATGGGAAAATCGTATTTGCAGATACAATGTTTTTAACAGAAAACGAATATAAAAATGAAATTACAAAAGCTGAAAATGCAAATTATATCAATCTAAGAGATGATTTAATTAGAGAATATTATCCATTAATCCCAGTTGTTCGTTCACATTTTGAAAAAAATGGTTTTGATGTGAAATTCGAACAATATAATGATTTTGTATGGATCGTTGAAGCTACAAAAAAATAGAGAGAAGTAATTTAGGAGGAAATTAAATATGCCATCAGTTGAAAGTTTTGAATTAGATCACACAAAAGTTGTTGCTCCTTACGTTAGACATTGTGGGACTCATGCAGTTGGTACAGACGGAGTTGTTACAAAATATGATATTCGTTTTTGCCAACCAAATAAGCAAGCAATGAAACCAGATACAATTCACACTTTAGAACATTTACTAGCTTTGAACGTACGTGAAGCAGTACCTGCTGGTGACCCTTTTAAAATTATTGATTTATCACCAATGGGTTGCCAAACTGGATTTTATTTAATAATCGCTGGTACACCTTCAATTTCAGAAGTAATCACATTATTACGTAAAACAGCTGAACTTGGACAGCAAGTTGAAGAAGTACCTGCTGCAAATGAGCTTCAATGCGGCCAAGCAAAACTTCATGACCTTGAAGGCGCAAAAAAATGGTTAAAATATTGGAGCGAGCAAACTGACGAAACGTTAGAAAGCGTATTTGCTTAATATAAAAAAACGTCATCTTAATGGATGACGTTTTTTTATATTAGACTGTTGGAAAAAAGAAAATGGGGAGGTGCAAATAAATAAGGCAAAACTACAATTAAAATTAAGTAAACTGCAAATAAGACCACGAATCATTCATAAATTTGAGCGAAACCCAAAAGAATCTTGAGGACTAAACGTAAAATGGATTGAGAAATGAACAAATAAATCTCGGCCATAAGGAAAGTGGACATCCCGTTGTGGAAATAAGGCTCATGCAGCCACCTTAATTGGCAAAATCGTTTTCAACAGAATGAAAAAAACGTCATCCTAATTTTGATGGCGTTTTAAAGCAACAAAAATAAAAAATAGCTTAATTGATCACAAGAAGTAATTTCTCTTTTGGAACGGTGAATTTAATTTCTCCAATATTTTCTTCAATATCTTCAATTGTTGGAATATCATCAAAGCTTTGAATTGAAATGGCATCATCTAAGCATAATAAAATATATGGGTAATTAGTTTCTGTAGAGTCATAGATTAATTTGTATGCTTTTGAAGGTTTATCGGAAGTGAAAAATACATCGCCTAATTTAAACGAACCAACTGAATTATATTTTACTGCTGGATTAAAAGAATAATTCATATAGTAAGCTCCTTTTTCATTTTACTTATTATATTATTGACGGGTTCCTAATAGATTAAACAGCAAACTAGTAATTAGCTTGAATTGTAATAGATATTTTGTTTTTCTGAGTTACCATGGTCACTTCACCAATCCAATCTTCAATATCTCCAAGGGTTGGCATAATATCATAATTTTGGACTAGTCTTGCATCGGTTAATGAGACAAGTACATATGGGAAATCGTCTTCATTTTCCTCATAAACAAGCATATAGATTGTTTCATTCTTTTTAGTAATAAGTACACTACCTGGCGTAATAATTTTAGAACGGTCAAATGCTGAGGAGTGTTTTAAAGTTAAATTCATATCTATTACCTCATTTCTGCAAATCTAGTAAATTATATGATAGATTTTTAAAAATATGATATTGAGAGAAGGATAAAGGGACAATGGATTAAGAGGAAGAATGACGATCGTGCACGACTTAAAAATGGAATTAAGGTTTAGATTTGGTGTTTAACTCACTTTATTCATAAAAAACCTTGTAGCTGCTACTTGTTTTCAATTGTATAAATCTGTATGATGGTTGAAGAGGTGAAATGATCGAATGGAAAGATTACAGAAAGTTATTGCTAGAGCGGGAATTGCTTCTCGTCGTAAAGCAGAAGAGTTAATTAAAGAAGGAAAAGTGAAAGTAAATGGTCAGGTTGTTACTGAGTTAGGTGTTAAAGTAAGTGGTAACGATCGTGTTGAAGTGGAAGAGATTCCGATTGATAAAGAAGAACCAGTATACTTCCTTTTATATAAACCATCAGGTGTAATTTCAAGTGTTTCAGATGATAAAGGTAGAAAAGTTGTAACAGACTTTTTCCCAATGATTAAACAACGCATTTATCCAATTGGTAGATTGGATTTTGATACATCGGGTATCATTCTATTAACTAATGATGGCGAATTTTCAAATATACTTCAACATCCAAAATATGAAATAGATAAAGAATATATCGCAAAAGTAAAAGGGATTCCAACTAAAGAGCAGTTACGTAAATTAGAAAGAGGAATTGTGCTTGAGGATGGGAAAACGGCTCCAGCTCAAGTTAAAATGATTTCACTTGATAAAAGCAAAAATACTGCAATTGTAAGACTGATCATTCATGAAGGTAGAAACCGTCAAGTCAAGAGGATGCTTGAGGCGATTGGTACTCCAGTTGTGAAGTTAAAACGTGAACGATATGCGTTTTTAGATTTGAGTGGATTAACTCCTGGTGATGCAAGAGAACTATCACCTCATGAAGTGAAAAAACTAAGAGCAATAGCTACAGCAAAGCCACGCTAATGATAAATCAGACTGATGATCACTGCTTTTTTACTTAGTTACTTAACCTAAATTCAGTACTTATTTATAATCCGTTAACAATTTTAGAAAATATGTTTTAATTCAGTCTGATATCTTATTTTTTCACTACGACTCGGTAAATACCGAGTTTTTTCTTTGCTTTAAACATTTAATATTTCGGGATAAAAGATTGAAAATTTAGTCTTTTTTGAAACGTATCAAATTTCTATTCAAGAATAGGAAATAATGATATTCTATCATATGGGAGGAACTGCATATATGAAGAAAAATAGAACGTTAATTCGAACAATTATCCTATTAGTTTTGGTTTGTGCAATTGGTTATACTTTTTACATAAATTTCTTTAAGAAAGATGAAGTTATTACTAAAGGAAGTAAAGCGCCAAACTTTGCTATGACGGAGCTAAATACTGGTAAAAAGTATACTCTTTCAGGTGAAAAAGGAAAAGGCGTGATTGTTAACTTTTGGGGTACTTGGTGTGAACCATGTAAGCGAGAAATGCCATTTATGAATGAAATCTATTCGAAATATAAGGGAAAAGGAATCGAGTTACTTGCAATGAATGCAGATGAATCGAAATTTTCAGTACAAAGATTTGTAAGCGATTATAAACTTAAATTTCCAGTCGGAATAGATAAAGATCAAGAGGTTTTAAATACGTATGGTGTTAACCCTTTACCAACTACGTTTTTTGTAAGTCCGGATGGAACAATAAAGAGAATCGTAACTGGTCAAATGACACCAGATTCTTTTGAAAGTTATATTAAAGAAATATTACCAAAATGATGAGTGTACATTAGTAAGGGGAAATAAAATGGAGACTTTTAAATGTGAATGTGGTCATCTTAATCATGTAGGTACTGAAATATGTGAGTCATGCGGTAAACCTCAAGATGAAAAAGCAACAGAAATACTTGATATGCGATATGAAGGGACTGCTAGAAGATCAATCGTTAATAATCAAACTTATATAGATAAAATATGGACGTTTTTTTCATCTGTAAAGGTAGCAGTTGTAATCATTCTAATTACGCTAGTAGCAGCAGCATTAGGTACTATTTTTCCGCAAAGAGATTTATTACCACCTACTGCGAATCCTGCAACGTATTATCAAGATGAATATGGAATCTTTGGTAAAATATACGATGCAATCGGTTTGGATAATACGTTTAACTCTTGGTGGTTCATGTTACTTGTTGCATCGATTGGGATCTCACTAGTAATTTGTAGTTTAGATCGAATTTTACCACTCTATAAAGCTCTAAACAAACAAACTGTTACTAGACATCCAAACTTTTTAAAAAGACAAAAAATGTTCGGAATTAGTAGAGTTGATCATATTCCAGACGAGATAGAAAAAGCTAAAGTTAATTTGCGTAAAAGAGGTTATAAGATTCGTGAAGAAAACGGCAATATCTTAGCAGAAAAAGGTCGTTTCTCTCGTTGGGGTCCATATGTAAACCATATAGGGTTAATTATCTTCCTTATTGGGGTAATGATGAGATATGTACCTGGAATGTATATGGATAAAGCTCTTTGGGTTCAAGAAGGCGAATTAAAACCTGTCGTTGGTACAAACCAAAACTATTATATTAAATTAAATGATTTCCATATGGAAACATATGATAAAGATAAAGAGGGTAAAGTTTATAAAAAAGCGATTGAGCGCTTTGGAAATGATAAAATACCTAAAAACTATCAAGCCGATGTGACGTTGTATAAACGCGAAGGGAATTTAATTCCAGGAGAAGATCCAAAACTTAAAAAAGTAAAAGATTATAGTATTAAAGTTAATGAACCTTTAAAGTTCCAAAACTTCGCTCTATATCAAGTAGATTATCGAATTGGTGAATTTAGTGCATTCTTATTTACATTACAAAATAAACAAACAGGTGAAAAATTAGGGCCAATCACAGTAGATTTACAAAATCCTAAAGAAGTATATGACTTAAAAAATGGATATAAAGTAGAACTTAAAAATTATTTTCCAGATTTCTATTTTAACTCTGATGGTCAGCCTGATACAAAAACAAGAAAACCAAACAATCCAGCGTTTGTATTTAAAATGACTACACCAAAAACACCAAAAGGCGAAGTAGCATTTGTTGCAATTAAACAAAATATTGAACCAAATGGTGAAAACAAATATAAAATGTCATTTGCAGGGATTGAAACAAAAGATTCAACAGGTTTAACAGTACGTAAAGATTTAACTCTTTGGTTACTAGCACTTGGAGGAGCAATCTTTATGATCGGTGTAATTCAAGGTATGTATTGGTATCACCGACGCGTTTGGATACAGAATCAAGATGGGGAAGTTTGGGTTGCGGCATTTACAAATAAAAACTATTATGGTTTAAAGATGGAATTAAAGAAAGTGTTTGTAGACACAAAAATTGAATTGCCGATAGATCAACAAGCTAAAGAATAGTGTTTAACTAGGGGGAAAATATGTACGAGCTAAGTAGTAATTTTTTATTTATCGCGTTTATTTGTTATATAGTAGCTACTTTCTTTTTTGGCGGCTCGATGAAAACAAATGATAATGGTCCTAATAGATGGGGTACTATTGGTATTTCGATTACATTAATTGGATTCTTATCGCAAATTACTTATTTTATTTTAAGATGGATTGCTGCTGGACATGCACCTGTAAGTAATTTATTTGAATTTATTACATTCTTTGGAATGATGTTAATTTTTGCGTTTATCATGATTTATTTTATGTATCGCTTAAATATAATCGGATTATTCGCATTACCTTTATCAATAATCATCATTGCTTATGCATCAGTATTTCCACATGAAATCAAACCATTAGTTCCATCTTTAAAAAGCTATTGGTTACATATCCATGTAACAACAGCAGCTTTAGGGGAAGCTATTTTAGCGATTAGCTTTATTACAGGACTAATTTATTTAATTAAAAATATCGATCAAAAAGTATCAACAAAGAAAACATTTTGGCTAGAAGCAGTTTTATATTTCTTAGTAACTGTTGTTGGTTTCGTTATTATTTCTACAGCATTTAATGCATCTGGATACGAAGCAAAATATAATTGGATTAATAAAGATAAATTACAAGAAGAAATGGTCTATAATCTTCCATCAATTGTTGGTCCACATAAAGGTGAATTGACAACAAAAGATAAATTTGAAGCCCTTGCAGAAGTGCCAGCGATGGTTAATGCTAAAAAATTGAACACTGTAATTTGGTCAGTTTTTGCTGGCGCAGCATTATATGCAATCATTCGTTTAATTATCAGAAAACGAATTGGTGCATTTTTACAACCATTTGTACAAAAAGTCGATAGTGAATTATTAGACGAAATCGGATACCGTGCTGTAGCAATTGGTTTTCCAGTATTTACACTTGGTGGATTAATCTTTGCTATGATTTGGGCTCAAATTGCTTGGACAAAGTTCTGGAGCTGGGATCCAAAGGAAGATTGGGCATTAATAACATGGTTATTCTATGCAGTGTTTTTACATCTTCGTTTCAAACGAAATTGGCAAGGTGAAAAATCTGCTTGGTTAGCCGTACTGGGATTTGCAATTATTATGTTTAACTTAATTGCAGTAAACTTAATCATTGCTGGTTTACACTCATATGCGTAATTAATAATCAGCCTTGTAAAGGAATAAAGCTTCCTTTACAAGGCTTTTTTTTCTAATTTTTATTTTGGTCCACATTTACTTAATTTTGGTTTCCTAGAAATCGCACTCTTGCTGCCAAGTTTTTTTTCACTATTTTATGGAAATAATAAATTCTAAGAATTATGTAAAAATGTTCACAAATTATACTAGAATATCCAATTTTTATTATGTAAAATTATGTAGAGGGGGTCGAAATTATGGATCAAAATATAAAAATATTAATAGCAGATGATGAAGATCGTATTAGACGATTATTAAAAATGTATTTGGAACGTGATGGATATAGTATTGACGAAGCTGAAAATGGTGAGGATGCTTTAAATTTAGCATTGAAGAATGAATATTCCTTAATCGTACTAGATTTGATGATGCCTAAAATTGATGGAATTGAAGTTTGTAGGGAATTACGAAAAACAAAAACAACGCCTGTGATCATGTTAACGGCAAAAGGTGAAGAAACAAACCGAGTTCAAGGTTTTGAAGTAGGTACCGATGATTATATCGTTAAGCCATTTAGTCCGCGTGAAGTAGTACTACGTGTTAAAGCTCTATTAAGACGTTCTTCACCTGTACCAGTATTTACTTCAGATAATTCTTCAGCGAAGGATATCGTTGTGTTTCCGCATCTAACGATTGATAATGATGCTCATAAGGTAATTGTTGAAGGGGAAGAGATCAGTTTAACACCAAAAGAATACGAATTACTGTTGTTTTTAGCTAAGGCACCTGACAAAGTATTTGATCGTGAAACATTATTAAAATCAGTTTGGCAATATGATTTTTTCGGAGATTTACGTACCGTAGACACACATGTAAAACGACTACGTGAAAAACTAAGTAAAAGCTCTGAGGATGCTGCGAAAATGATTGTAACCGTTTGGGGTGTAGGTTATAAATTTGAAGTAGGTCAGGAGTAATGATCGTAAGAAGTTTAGTTGGAAAGCTTTGGCTGACAATTATCTTACTAGTCTCTCTTGTATTATCATTTTTGACCTTTGTCTTAATAGGATTTTTTGAAAAATTTTATATTGACCTTCAAGTACAAAATATGAAAGATGATGCAACGAAAATTGCACAATTAATAGATAATGGTCAACCACTCTCAAATATTGAGTATTTATCAAATAATATTGTTAGTCGATATTCAAGAGTAATCATTTCTATTGACGATAGGGAGCCATGGTATTCAAATAATACTTATGGAATACAGGATCTACCTTTTAAAGAAATAAAAAATGATGAAATCTTAAATAAAACGTTAACTGATAATAAAGAGGTCAGTAAAAGACTTGTTTATGGTGAAAATAGTGAGAGAGAAAAATTAGTAGTGGGTGTTCCATTACATACAAACTCAAATAATGGAGCTGTATTTATATACCAAACATTACAACCTGTAAAAGTGATGATTCATCAAACGACTAATTTTGTCTTGCTTGCGGCATCAATCGGAATCGTATTAACAACATTTTTCTCATTCTTTCTTTCTTCTAAAATTACAGCTCCTCTTAGAAAAATGAAAGAAGTTGTAAGTAGTATGACTTCAGGAAATTTTAATGTGAAAGTACCGATCCATTCAAGTGATGAAATTGGAGAGCTTGCGTATTCATTTAACAAGATGAGTAAACAATTAAATTTTAATATGAATGCATTAAAACAAGAGAAAGAGAAGGTTTCTAATATTATTACAAGTATGGTAGATGGGGTAATTTCGATTGATAAAGAAGGTCAAATCGTGACATCAAATCCACCAGCTGAACGCTTTTTGAAAATGCTTAATGATGATCAGTTAGAAGATCCCTCTTCTCTTGTTTTAACAAATGAGTTATTAGATTTATTTGTATTAGTAGTCGAAAGTGAGAAAAAGCAATTTATCGAATTACATTTTGATCAAGGCAATTGGCAAGTTTTAATGTCGCCCCTTTATAATCAAACAAATATAAGAGGCGTTGTAGCGGTGATTCGAGATGTTACAGAACAAAGACGTTTAGAAAAGATGCGAAAAGATTTTATAGCGCATGTTTCTCATGAACTACGTACGCCTATTTCTTTATTACAAGGTTATAGCGAAGCGATTGTTGAT
This sequence comes from Gottfriedia sp. NPDC058432, assembly GCF_042721555.1. NCBI lineage: Bacteria > Bacillati > Bacillota > Bacilli > Caryophanales > Bacillaceae > Gottfriedia > Gottfriedia sp. NPDC058432. The sequence continues at coordinate 34,479 of NZ_JBHXLC010000010.1, read as the reverse complement.
GGGGTAGCAGAATCCAAAGAAGAAATGCAGGAATTGTCACAAATCATTTATGATGAGTCTCTTAGAATGGGGCGTTTAGTAAATGATCTGTTAGATTTAGCAAGAATGGAGAACGGTTTTACCGAATTAAATAGAGAGTTCGTTCCTCTAGTACAATTTGTGGATCGAATTTTACGTAAGTTTAAAGGTCTAGCAAAGGATAAAAATATTAAGCTATTTGGTGAAATCGACAATGTTTCGCATTTGAATATCTACATAGATGAGGATCGAATGGAACAGGTTTTTACAAATTTAATTGATAATGCTATAAGACATACGAATGAAAATGGAAGAATAATTGTTTCAGTAAATCAAAATGAAAGATCAACTACATTTAATTTTATTGATTCAGGTGCAGGGATTTCAAAAGAAGACTTACCATTTGTATTTGAACGTTTTTATAAGGCAGATAAAGCTCGTACCAGAGGTAGAAGTGGAACAGGTTTAGGTTTATCAATCGTTAAAAATATTGTTACAGCACATGGTGGATCCATCCAGGTTTATAGTGAAGTAGGACAGGGAACGACATTTAAAGTTAAAATACCGCATAATTTACGAATGAACGAAAAAGATGTAGAGTAATCTTGTTTCATATAAAACATATTTCCCATATGTTTAGAGAAGAAATTTCTACAAAACACACAAAAAACAGATAAAATGTTAGTAAAATCATAAACATATAAATAAAATAATTGAATTCTTACCCAATTTATCTTACGATTGAATTAATGAAATATTGATGAGTTTAGTGCAAGTATTGCTTAAAAGGGAATCTGGTATAATCCAGAACTGTCCCCGCAACTGTAATGTGGACGAAACGAATAGCCACTGTTCGAAAGAATGGGAAGGTCGGAGTAGGTTGAAACAAAGTCAGTAGACCTGCTAAATTCATCCTTGTTCAATTCTTCGGGGAGTAAGGATTTGAAGCAGCAGTTGCAAGACTTCTTGTATTTTTATGTTGTTTCAGCCCCGTTCAAAATGAATGGGGTTTTTTTTATGTATTTCAATTATTTAGGAGGATTTAAATGAAAAAGTTTTTATCAAGTTTTATTATTATGTTATTGTGTTTAGGATTATTTGGTTGTAATAATGATACGACACAAAAAAAATCGAATGTAAGTAAAACAGAACAAGCAACTTTTCCAATGACTGTTAAAGATGCAACGAACAAAGAAATTAGCTTTAAAGAGGCACCTAAAAGAATCGTATCACTTATTCCAAGTAATACTGAAATCTTATTTTCTATTGGTGATGGCAAGGATGTAGTAGGGGTAACAGATTTTGACAATTATCCAAAAGAAGTAAAATCAATTGATAAAGTTGGCGGAAATAATGCCGATATGACATATAATGTTGAAAAAATTATTTCATTGAAACCTGATTTAGTTTTAGCTCATGAATCAAGTTTAGGAATTTCTGCTGACGGTTTAGAACAGATAAAACAAGCTGGGATTAATGTTTTTGTCGTAAAAAATGCTGCAACTATTAATGATGTGTATGATACAATTCAACAAGTTGGAGAAATAACTGGAAAAACCGAGCAATCGAAAAAAGTTGTAACTGGTATGAAAACAAAATTAGATGAAATTAGCAAAAAAACAGCTAAAGCAACTACAAATCCAAAGGTTTGGCTTGAAATTTCTGGTCCGCCAGAAATCTATACAGCAGGTAAAGGTACTTTCTTAGATGAAATGCTTTCGATTGTTCATGCTAAAAACGTAGCTGAAAGTGAAAAAGGTTGGGTAAAGTATAGTGAGGAATCAGCAATTAAAGCGAATCCTGATGTGATTTTAACAACTTATGGATATTATGTTCCAAATTTAGAAAAAACTGTAATGGCTAGGAAAAACTGGCAAACAGTAAACGCAATTAAAAATCACCGTGTATATGATGTTAATTCAGATACAACATCTAGACCTGGTCCAAGACTTGCAGAGGGAGTCGAAGCAATTGCAAAGGCGGTTTACCCAGAGCTTTATAAATAATACATATTTAATCTTTTTAATTCCAATTATCTTATTAATTTTTTTATTTATTTTAGGGGTTTCGATTGGGTCTACATCGATTCCCTTTTCTTCTATTATTTCTAGCTTTTCAGATGCTATATTTAAAACTGATTATGTTCCAGCTGATATTCAAACAATTGTCATGAATATACGAGTGCCAAGGGTTATGTTAGCTGGATTAGTCGGTGCGTGCCTTTCATTGGCAGGTGTTGCGTTTCAAGGAATACTTAAAAATCCTTTAGCTGATCCTTTTACATTAGGTGTTTCTTCAGGCGCCTCTGTAGGTGCAGTGTTTGTATTGTTTTTTCAAATAAGCTTACCTTTTGTTACTTATTTTACATTACCAGTAGTTAGTATCTTATTTGGATTTGGTACACTTATTTTATTATTACTCTTTGTTAGAAAACTGGATCGATCACTTAATGTAGAGACAATTATTTTAGGTGGAATTATCATAAGTTCATTTTGTTCTGCATTGTTGTCATTATTTATAACTTTTTCAAATAATGAATTACGTGCAGTAATTGGATGGTTAATGGGTAATATTGGTGGGAGAGGCATTCAGTACTCTCTAAGTTTATTACCGTTTTTAATCATTTCTTTCTTAATATTATTTAGTCAAAATAGGCAGTTAGATGCGATGACATTTGGGAGCACAAATGCAAAACATATCGGAATTGATGTAAAAAAATCTACTTATTTAATTTTGTTAACAGGAAGTATTTTATCTGGTGCAGCAGTAGCCGTTTCTGGAACAATTGGATTTGTAGGATTAGTTGTTCCGCATTATACTAGAATACTTGTAGGGCCATTACATAAAAAATTACTTCCTTTATCGATGATCAATGGAGCAATTTTTTTAATCGGGTCTGACATATTATCGAGAGTTGTTTTAGCCCCAAGAGAGTTACCAATAGGGGTAATTACTTCACTAATTGGTGCTCCAATATTTGCTTTTATATTACTATCTTTGAAAAGAAATAGGGGAAAAGTATGATCAAATGTCAAGATATCTCATATTCTTATGATGGAATTCATACTGATTTGGATGAACTGTCTTATTCTATTAATCAAGGAGAATGGCTAGGAATTATCGGTCCAAATGGGAGTGGCAAGTCAACGTTTTTAAATATTCTTTGTGGACTTTTTAAGCCGTCTAAAGGAAATGTAATGTTGGATGGAGAAATAGTTTCTAGTATGTCAAATAAACAAATAGCAAAAAAGATTGCTGTTTTATCACAACAAAATTCCTATACATATTCTTATGAGGTAAAAGAAACAGTTAAACTTGGACGTCTTGCTCATTCGTCTTCCTTTTTTCCTAGCTGGTCCACAATCGATGAAACTGCGGTCAATAATGCAATGATGATGACTGGTACTAAGAAGATGGAAAAAAGTTTCATCAATGAAATTAGTGGTGGTGAGCGTCAAAGAGTCTTTCTTGCTCAATGCTTCGCTCAAGAAACACCATATATTTTTTTAGACGAACCAAGTAACCATTTAGATTTAATGCACACAATTAAAATTTTAGACGTTTTAAAGGAATTACAAAAACAAGAGAATAAAACAATTGTAACTGTTTTTCATGACCTAAATTTAGCAAGTCTTTACTGTGATCGATTATTAGGATTAAAGGACGGAAAAATTTATATCGAAGGAAAAACAGACTCAGTATTAAATGAAAATTTATTAAAAGGTTTATATGACACATCTTTTCAAATTTTAGATAATCCCGAAACAAATAAGAAAGTCATTATTTATAAAAGTAATGTATTGTAAATTAAAATTGAAAAAAGGAGAGGTTTTTCATGAAAATTTATACAAAAACCGGGGATAAAGGTCAAACTAGCTTAGTAGGTAAACGAGTAGATAAAGATGATTTAAGGGTAGAATCTTACGGAACAATTGACGAAGTAAATACAATCGTTGGGTACGCAATGACATATTTAGATCAAGAGGATACGAGAGATATTTACAATGCACTTCAAAAGATCCAACATGAACTATTTGACTGTGGTGGAGATTTGGCAGTAGTAAAGGATAGCATCCCTTTTAAAACGACAGAGAAAATGGTTGAAGAGCTTGAAACATTAATCGATGAATATATGGAAGCAACTCCCCCATTACAGCGTTTTATTCTACCTGGTGGGTCAAAACCTGCTGCAATCATTCATCAAGCAAGAGCGGTAACGAGACGTGCAGAAAGAACGGTTGTAACATTAATGAAGCAAGAAAACATTCATCTACCAGTATTTTTATATTTGAATCGATTATCTGATTATTTCTTTGCACTTGCAAGGGTAATCAACACACGTTTAAATATTAAGGATGTTGAATACGAACGAGGATCAATCGTATTTCGAACTGATAAAAAATAAATAAGAAAAGTAGCGGTTGAATAGTTAAATTTTTCTAATCAATCGCTATTTTTTTTGTATAAATAATTTTTTTCTATCATAGAATGATTGAGCGTATGTTTTAGTAAAACTACTTCTTGGCGTTTACACGATCCATTTGCTCAATACTTCTTAAGTAATATACATAAAAAAGAGTCAAGGATTTGCAATGATTTATGCGTCTCGTCTATTTTTTTAAATGAATTACCAGTTGTCAGTCTACGAGTTTTTGGGCTGATTAAACACTTTCCACAATTCTTTAGGTAGGAGGAAAATAATGCTTGATTTTCTTAGGAGATGTTTGTTGATTGTTGTTTTTGTTTTAACGATTGGTCTTTTATTTATCGGAGGGAATCGAGAGAAATTAAAGGATATAATATTAGATAAAAATTTTCATGAATTAAAAATTGTTTCAAATCCTTAGCCGTATATTTGGACTATTAGTTTAATAATTTGTGTCGAAAAGACCGACTGTTTTAAGAACTTCCATATTAAATGTAATTTACTTCTAAATTTGGTAAAGTACATTTATATGTGAAGTTCTATTTTTTGATTTTAAGGAGAAAGAAATGTCTAATATATGGGATCCAGCGATTGTAATGGAAGAGGGATTAGTAAAAGAAATAATGAAGATACAATTCCCCGAAATAAATATAAACGTAATTAAAAAAATTGGTGAAGGATTTGACAATACTGTCTTTTGTTTAAATGATGACATTTTACTAAGATTTCCGCGAAGAGAAATAGCTGTAGCCATTTTAAACGTTGAAAGAAATTTACTCCCAATTATTTACAGTCATTTTGAATTAAAGACAACGGTACCAACACTTGATGGAAAGCCATCTGAATTATTTCCTTGGCCATTTTTAGGATATAATTTTATTGCGGGAAAGCCTCCAATTTATTTAAATAGAACTGAGAGAATTTTAATGATTGAACCAATCGCTAATTTCTTGAAAAATTTGCATTCAATAAAATTCGATGAATTAAAGGGGATTAAATTACCATTTGATGAGTTAAAAAGATTAGATATAAACTTCCGTAAACCTCAGGCTAAAAAATATATACAACAGGCAATACAGAAGAAACTCATTGAAGATGAACAGAAAATTAATCATTATATTGAAAGCTTAGTTGAAATTAAAAGTGAGACACCATTAGTTCTTGTTCATGGTGATTTACATTTTAAGAATATGATTGTGAATGAACAAAACCAACTTGAAGGAATTATTGATTGGGGTGATGCTCATATCGGCAATCGTGAATTAGATTTGTCTATAATTTATAGTCTAATTCCGAACGATATGAGAGGTGCATTTTTTGAGATTTATGGTAATGTATCGGAAGCGTCAAAGAAATTAGCACAATTTAAAGCCGTTTTTACAACAGTTGTGCTGTTGTTATATGCGAACGATCAAAAGGATGGTTCGTTAGTAAGTTTTTGTCAAGAAAACCTAAATAATGCTCTAAATGATTAGTGGGAGATTTTTATTTACAAACTGTATTTAATTTAGTAACATTAAACTGTAAATTAATAAACGATCTATCTTCGGGGCGGGGCGAAATTCCCCACCGGCGGTAATTAAGCATTGCTTATAAGCCCGCGAGCCTGATTTTTTGGGCAGGATCTAGTGCGATTCTAGAGCCGACAGTATAGTCTGGATGGGAGAAGATGGAGGTTCGCAAGTTCAAAAAATTTCACTTTTTGAACGCTTATTTGGCGTACTGAAAATTCTCCCCTATTTCAAAAAATAGGGGATTTTATTTTATTTGCATAATTTTATACTATTTTTCATTTATTAATTCGGACTTATGATAATATGTGCAAATAATAACGCTACTTAAGCGAACCTTTCATTTTTCTTGATATGATCGGGAAAAAGGAGAGAGGTATTATGCAACAACGCAACAAAGTAAATAAAATGGTAGTAGTAGCTATGCTTAGCAGTATTTCTTATGTACTGATGATGCTGTACTTTCCACTACCTGCATTTCCAGTATGGCTTACAGTTGATTTTAGTGACGTTCCTGCGTTAATAGGAGCAATTGTTTTTGGTCCTGTAGCAGGAGTAGGAATAGAGTTAATAAAAAACATCCTTCATTATGTTATTAATGGTAGCATGACTGGCGTACCAATTGGAGAATTTGCTAATTTCAGTGCAGGAGTATTATATATTTTACCTGCGTCGTATTTCTTTAGAAAATATCGTTCAGTAAAAGGTTTAACTCTTGGATTAATCGTTGGTACAGTAGTGATGACTGGAATATTAAGTCTTTTAAATTATTTTGTGTTATTACCTGCATATGCACATTTCATGAATTTTAACCTGCCAAATGAAGTAATTGTTGCATCAATTATGCCATTTAATGCAATTAAAGGTCTATTAATCATGATCCTATTCTTAGTAATCTACCCTAAATTAAAGGTTTGGTTAACTCAAAGAATGAATGTCCATAACGTATAAATAAATGAAAGTGTCTACTAAATTTTGGTAGACACTTTTTTGTTTTTTTGAAAGGTGAAAAAACTGCACCGTAAAAAAGAGAACCATCTATCGAATGATAGATGGTTTATTTGTTAGTTTATCAGCTGAGAAGATAACAAAAGAAATTGTTGTTCATTCTTCTCATCTAGTGCTTTGTCAATTTGACGAAGAAGAAGTGCGTGTGAAGTTTGAGCGATAAGCGATGAAAGAAACGCATCAATTTCTGCTTGCACTTCTTCGTTTGGTTCAATAGAAGTCGTCGAAAACGGATTTGAATCTAAAATCAAAACGTACTCGATCGGCATCGCATCAAATAACAACTCAAGATAAAACGCTGTTTCCTTTCCGTGTAATCGAAGTTTATGGTAAATCGATTCCAGTGACATTTCGACCTTCTTATTAAATTCGTAATACGAAACCTGAAGGTACGAGTAGTTAGAGTAGTTATCATTTCGAAAATTAATTACAATGCCATTTGGTGTACTCTTTGCATCATCTACAAACGAGATGTTTGTTAGTACTTCATCAACAGCAAGGAGATATTGTAGAATCAATTCGATGTCTTTTTTTACCTGATTTTTCTCTAAGAACTTGTTTAAAAATGTTTTTTTCTCAGTAATTGTCATCTGTTCCATGCTGTTCATCCTCTCTTGATGTTTTGTTTATTATAACGAATTATTAGATTATTCTAAATATGTAAAATAAGGAAATAATTAAGAAAGGGGTTTTGATTATTAATTGTATAGGCCCGGCAATGAGTGATTTAGAAATTACAGGAAGGACGGAACAGTAGAATTAGCAATTCGGCTAGCTCGTGTTTTTTTATTAAAAAAAATAAAAAAAGCGACGAAATAACTTCGTCGCAGTTTTTACTATTCGAATTTTAAAGCGTCGCCATCAAATGATTCGTCAGCAACTTTGATTGAGTCTGTTGGGCATCCTTCGAATGCATCCATCATGTCATCAACTAAAACGTCTGGAATTTCAACGATTCCTTGGTTATCATCTAGAGTAACGTATGCGATCCCTTCATCATCATAGTCATAGATATCAGGTGCAGCTGCGCCACAAGCGCCACATGCGATACAAGTGTCTTTATCAACGATTGTATATTTTGCCATTGTATTGACCTCCCAAATTATTCCCTGTTTATGTTACAGATACTATTTTTGTAATGTACCTGTAAACATTTTAAAACGGTTTCCAAAACTTTTCAATATAATTGTACAAGGTTTTGAAAAAAACGAGAAATGATGAAATCTCAAATAAAATAAATAATGATTTTTATATGCTTAAAATGGTTTGGTTATTGATACATATGATAAGCTAGAAGAAATAAAAACTATTTAGAAAAAATGCACAAATATTTTTGTACTACTAATTATTATTCGAAAAAATATTCAAATATATTAATGGAATAATTTTATTTGAGAGGTTTATGATGTCTAATCTATCAATATTGGAAGAAATCTTCCTTTTTTTACTTCATCGATATAATGCTGAACGAACGATTCAAGGTATAATGTATTTATTAAAAGGTAAACAAAGTGCTCAAATTATTCAAGATTCTCATTTTTATCATGTCACATCATTTTTCGGGCTTTTTCATTTCCTCACTCATCAGAATATGCAAGAAATTATAAATGGGTTAGAGGTTAAAGGGTATATAAGTCAAACGGAAAATAAAAATATCTATTTGTTAAATAAAAATGGTCAAGCTTATCTAGAAAATCAAAAATTACAGTTTATGGAGTTTAAATATATAAATGGTCTAAGGTTTTCTAGTATTCAAAAGATATTTTGGAAAAGATTTTCATTGTTCTTTCAAACAGTTTCAAATCTGAATATGAATTTAAAATATTTTAGGGCAGTAATTCAAGACCAAGATATACAAGAATGGGTAAAAAATGAAATTCTTAATTTTACAGGGAATAAAAACGAATTAGTTAATCAATTTTATAATGAATTACATACAATTTTAGAAAATGTAAGTGATGAAGACGCATTACTATTTGTGAAACGATTGTCTGGAGCAAATGCTTATGGCATGACTTTAGAACAGATTGCATCTGAACACAAAGTGAGTGTTGAGAAAATTTATCTCAAATCGATTAATACTTTGCATCATATGATCACCATTTTAGTTGAGCCTAAAAATAATTATCCTTTTTTAAGTAAATTTGTTAATGGAGATAAAAGTACTAATATTACGAATACTTCGATTGAAACGAAGAAATTATTTGCTGAGGGTAGAACAATTCAAGAAATAGCTGCGATTCGTAATTTAAAGATTAGTACAATAGAGGATCATATTGTTGAGTGTGTATTAGGTGATAAATTATTTCCAATTAATCAATTTATTACGACAAAACAATTTACATTAATAAAAAATAAAATTATTGAGCTAAATACAAGGAAATTAAAAATTATTAAAGAAGCTTTATTAAATGAGGTAACATATTTTCAAATTCGTATTACTCTTGCAAGAATGGGTGATTTACATGGACCTAAATAAAATTCTATACGAAAAGTTCGGTTATTCAAGTTTTCGAAATAACCAAAAAGAAATTATTAATGACTTGTTAAACTCGAAAGATGTTTTAGCGATGCTTCCTACTGGTGGGGGGAAGTCATTATTATATCAATTAACAGGGCTACTATTGCCTGGCGTTGTAGTAATCGTTTCACCATTACTTTCACTTATGGAGGACCAGGTAGAACAAATTAAAGCATTTGGAGATAAACGAGTCATTGCACTAAATAGCTTTAGAAGTTTTGAGCAAAAAAAATATTTGTTTAAAAATATAAGCAGCTATAAGTTTATATTTGTTTCGCCTGAAATGTTACAAAATCAATTTTTAATTCAAAAACTTTCTGCTTCTAAGGTCTCGTTATTTGTTGTTGATGAAGCACATTGTATATCACAGTGGGGGCATGATTTTAGGCCAGAATATAAAACTTTAGGAGAAATTAAGCAGAAATTAAATAATCCGACGGTTTTAGCTTTAACCGCTACAGCTAGCAAAAATGTGCGGGAAGAAATAATTGAAACTTTACAGTTAAAACATGTTCAAAAATATATCAATTCAGTTAATAGAGAGAATATATCAATTCAAGTTGAAAAAGTAGATTCAGAAGTAGAAAAGCTCAAGTCATTAACTGACCATCTTTCAAAATTAACAGGTCCAGGCATTGTCTATTGTGGTACAAGACCTACTTGTGAGAAAATTTCACATACCATAAGAGAAAAGTTAAATTGCAAAGTTGCTTATTATCATGGTGGAATGGAGCATGAGCAAAGAATTTTAATTCAACAACAATTTATTCAAAATCAAATAGATATCATCGTTTGTACAAGTGCTTTTGGTATGGGAATTAATAAACCGAATGTAAGGTTCGTGATTCATTATCAGTATCCGTCAAACATTGAGAATTATCTTCAAGAAATTGGACGTGCCGGCCGAGATGGTGAGCCCAGTATAGCAATACTAATCATGTGTGAAGAAGATCATGAGTTACCATTAAGGTTAATTGATGACGAAATCCTTTCTGTAAATCAAGTTGAGTCTTTTCTAGCTTATTTAAAAAGATTAGAAGAAAATCCGATAAAATTGACTGAAACCCTTGTGTCTAATTGGAAATCAGTTTTTCAATTTAGTGAAATACAATGGACGACGCTTCATTCTGAAATGGTCAAATTTAATATAATTGAAAATGAACACTTGTATTTAGAAAAAATAAATTATGGCTTATTAGAATCGATTAAAGAATTAATTTCCGAGAGAAAAAAAGTAAAATATTTAAAACTCAAAGCGATGATTGATTTTCTATCTTCAACAACTTGTTATCGCGAAAAATATCTTTTACTTTTTGATGAAATATTAGTACAGAAACCAATAAATTGCTGTAACATTTGTGGTATATCGTTTGAAGAGTATTGTTCAAATGATCATGAGAAATATATAAATACAAACGTAATTTCATGGGAACAAGAATTAAGAAATAAATTGGGGCTGTGAGGAATCTATATGGAAAGCGAATTAAACCGACAAGAAATTTCTGCTAACTATTTGAAGAAAAGCGTATACGGTACGCAGTTAATCATTTTAGTAATCGCAATTTTATGTATTGCTTTTTTCGTTGGTACAGAAAAATTTATAGATGATTTACATTTATTTAAAAGTTATAAAACATATTTATATGGATTCGGTGCTGGATTTTCACTCGTCTTATTTAATATTTTATTAAATTATACGATTCCAGAGCGTTTGTTGGATGATGGCGGTTTTAATAAAAGATTCTTTACGTCACTTTCAGTTCCTGAAATGACATTACTTTGTATTTTGATCGCATTATCAGAAGAATTACTTTTTAGAGGATTTATTCAAGCTAAATTTGGACTAATTATTGCATCAGTTGTTTTCGCTTTAGTTCATTTTCGCTATGTGAAAAAACCGATTTTACTTACGATTGTATTAATTGAAAGTTTTTTCTTAGGTTACTTGTATTTGAAAACAAATAATATAGTAATTGTATTTATCGCACATTTTATCTTAGATTATGTTTTAGGAATGTATATGAAATTAAGTTTGGAAAGTGAAGACAAAGAATGAAAAATGAGCTTCAGAATAATAGTATTGCTGACTTAAGTCGAAAGAAAAAAAATAAGAAATCAAAAAATAAGAAAATAAATGATCAGAATAAAGCAGTTGATCTGTTAAATTTACCACCAAGAAGTGAAACAATGAAAATAAAAGAGGATCTACAAAGACCCTGGTGGAAAATAAAATATCCTTTAATCACTGCTTTAGTCATACTTTTTATCATGCTACCATTTGGAGTGGTTAAGTTTGTACATAGTAAATACGATAAAATTTTTACTGAAAAAGGAAGTTTAATCATACCTTCAAATAAATTTGAAAAAGTTGAATTAGCTACTACCGATCATGTTAAAAAACAAAAAAAGAATGAAACACAGAAAAAAGCTCCAATCAAAAAAGAAATAAAAAATGTAGTAAAACCTCCAACAGATTCAAGTGAAACTGTTGGAGTGGAAGAAATTAATCACGAAGTCAAAAAAGGAGAAACATTATTTACTATTTCAATGAAATATTACGGTAATCGTGATGGCGAAGAAATTATTCAAGATGCAAATCATTTAAATGGGATTGAAGTGACGCCTGGCCAGATCTTAAAAATCCCATTAAATGTCGATGTGGATAAATAATGTTAAGAGATACATAAAAGGCAATGAAATTGAAATTCAAAATCTAGACAAATTCGCTTTGATTTGATGCTTCCGATCTATGTTATAAATAGAGGGAAGGGAAGTGTTATAGTATGTTAGCAAAGCATAGAATGCTTCAAAACCATCAAGTAATTACGATCCAATCTAATAAAACTGTAGAGTTTGCAATTAATCTCTTATTGGAAAAGCAAATAGATAGCGTACCTGTATTAACGGGAAATAAATATGTTGGAATGATTTCACAAGCAGAGATTTTTAGAAGATGCTTTTTTAGTGAATTACGAAAAGAAGAATATACAAAGAATCTAAAAATAGGTGAAATCGCAACACATCAAACAATCTGTGTTAAATCAGAAGAGCCATTTGAAGATACTATGAACTCGTTAAAAAAATACCCATCAATTGCAGTAGTTGATGATGAGAGAAATTTTGTTGGACTAGTTATAAGATATGACGTAATTGAGATTTTTCAAGAAGTACTTGGAAAGGATTGTCGGGGAATAAGAATTTCAATGACAAGTATGGAGAAGGAAGGGCAATTAGCAAGATTACTTGATTATCTTCACAATTTCAAGATTAATATTATTTCGCTAGTAACTTTTGATTCAAAAGATCAGTTATTAAGAAGAATTGTCTTAAAAATAGATGATAATAAAAATATCGATAAAATTTTACGTAAATTTGAAGAGATTGGTCTAAGAATAGTATCTGTTACAAATGAATAAGAAAATTCTACAGTTAAACACAAATAATATTATTTTAGTTTCGCAGTTTTCTTGGAACAAAAAATTGATTAATTATAGTTTTTTGCATAGACGACAATAGACAATTAAACCATTTTTTACTCAAATTAAAAACTTATGCCCATTTTGTAATAATGGATATAAGTTTTTTGTTGTTTAAAATTTTTCAATTTCTACTAGTTTTTGTATAATAAATAAAAGCACTTTGAACTATAACAAAAAGAAATAGATAAAGTTGATTTTTTTAAAAAGAAGTAAAATCAGGAAATAAGCCGATATTTACTTTGTTGATGGGTTAAGTTACAAGGGGGAAATTAAAATAAAATTATTATTATCGATCGGATTCGTATTAATAGTAGCAATTATTCTATTGCTAAATAGAAAAAGTAAACTAGAAATTATTAATAAAAAAATTAAAATAAATCATTTAGATGATTCATTACAGTCAATTCAGTTTATATGGATTCCAAATATAGGTGATATTCCTTTTAAATTGAGTGAGATTGAAAAAATTTGCAATCATAATACATTAATCCTTTTAAGCGGTTACTCAAAAAAGAAATCAAAGAAATATAATGATGAAAACATCCACTATTTATCATCTTTGGCTCCAGTATATTTTTTGTGGAATGATTTTGATTATAGTGGCAACTATAGAGATCTAAATGCATTATTACTAGATTGTAAAGTTACAATTTTAGAAAATAAAAGTGCTTCATTTGAGACTGAAAATGGGACAAAGTTTTCGATTGTTGGTTTAGATGATGTGAAAACAAAAAGAGATGATTTAAACTTTGCACTTGAAGAGCGATATGAAGACGATCTTAGTATTTTAGCAAGCTATACTGAAGTCAAGGATAGTAAAAGTAGTAATTTTGAAAGTATTCAAGTTTATCTGTTTGAAAGAAGTCAAATAAATGTAAATCGAAATCAGAAAACGGTATATTTGGAGCTACATAACAATAAAGGAATTCGAAAACAAAACACAATAACTGTTTTAAATTTTGAAGTTATGAAATAAGTGTTTCTTGTTTACATGCAGGAGGAAAGAAAATTGGCCCAAATAGGAATGTACAATATTAAAGCAATTTCTAACATTGTTGGGATATTACCAGGCACATTAAGAGCTTGGGAAAGAAGATATAATATCATAAGTCCTGTACGAAATGATGCTGGCCATCGACTATATACAGAAGAACATGTTTATATTTTAAAATGGCTCGTTCAAAAAGTTAATGAAGGATTTACAATTGGACAAGCAATTAATTTATACGAAGCAAAAGGGCATAAATCGTCTAATGACAGTTCTCTTACTGAAAATTTACAATCAGATGCTCTAGTAAATCGAATTGTTTCTTCATTATTATCTTTTGAAGAAAGTGAAGCCCACAATTATGTGAATGACGCATTTAGTCTTTTTTCTGTAGATAAAGTATTATTTAAAATTATTTCTAAGGTTTTCATATTAATAGGTGATAAATGTCGTAATGGTGAAATTACAAGTGCCCATGAACATTTTGCAACATCTTTTCTGAGAACGAGATTAGGGATGATTTATCAAAATTTACCTAACAATAAACATTTGCCAAAGTTAATCGCGGTTTGTGGACCTGCAGAAAAGCACGAACTAGGTTTATTAATATTTACGATCTACTTAAGAAGAATCGGTTTTCAAGTTATTTATTTAGGCGCATCAATCGATTCAAATGATGTTGAACAAGTAATTAATGAAGTGAACCCAGCTGGATTTATCATGACTTGTACTTTAAGGGAAAATTTAAAGAAAACAATTGATCTAGCCATCATAATCAAAAAAATTAAACCTGATATCATTATTGGAATTGGTGGACATGCAGTTTCAACTTGTGAGAGCCCAATTATGGATTCCATACAGGAATTTTATATAGGTAATCAACAATCGAACTGGGATGAATGGTTAAAGCAGAATTTTAATTATAAATGAATTTTGACTTTAGAATCACCAAAATTATATAAAAACATAAACTGTACTATGGTAAATGCAGCAAGGAGGCTAGTTCATGAGGTTGGAACGGTTGAACTACAATAAAATAAAAGTTTTTCTTACATCTGATGATTTATCTGAACGTGGTCTGACAAAAGAAGACTTATGGTACAATGCACCAAAAGTTCAACAGCTTTTTCAAGATATGATGCATGAAGCTAGCGTAGAACTAGGTTTCGAAGTAGATGGAAAAGTATCCGTTGAAGTTTTCTCTCTTCAAGCTCAAGGTATGGTTGTTATTGTAACAAAATCCGATGATATTGAAGAAGAGGAAGATGAATTTCAAGACGATTTTATCTCGATGGAAGTAATCCTAGATGAAAGTGAACATATATTGTACGAGTTTTCTACTTTAGATGATCTAATCCTACTTTCTGAAAAATTAGTTTCATGTGAAGCTTTAGGTGGGAGATTATTCTCTTTTGAAAATACGTTTTACTTAAAGTTCGAAGAGAATGAAATAGGAAGACTAGATCGTGAAACATTTTATGCGATATTAGCTGAATATGGTAATCCTTCCACAAGAACAATTTACCGTATTATTGAATATGGTAAAGAACTTATCTCGGAAAATGCTATTGAACAACTGCATTTTTATTTCGTTAAAAATAAAGCCTCTCAGTAATTTATTACGAGAGGTTTTACTTTTGTAAATTTTTATTAATATATTGTATTTCTTCACATTCTTTTCTTTTCAAATTTTGGAAATAGGAGTATAATGACCTTAGAAAACGCTTACATTAAACGAATATTATATTTTGTTTTCTATGTGTTTATAACTTTCAAAATGGGATGGAAAGTTGTATACTAATTTCAGAATGAATGAATCTTTTCATAGTTCAAATTTCTAGGGGGTTTACAATGGTTGCCGAGAAATCTACAGAGAAAAATAGCAACACTGAAGAACAATTAGATGTACTAGCGCCTACACAAGTAGTTATTAAAGAAGCGTTAGAAAAATTAGGATATTCAAATGAAATGTATGAACTTTTAAAAGAACCAGTTCGTATGATGACTGTAAAAATTCCGGTTCGCATGGATGATGGACAAGTGAAAATTTTCACTGGTTACAGAGCTCAACATAATGATGCAGTAGGACCAACTAAAGGTGGTATCCGTTTCCATCCAAATGTAACAGAAAATGAAGTAAAAGCCCTTTCAATCTGGATGAGCTTAAAATGTGGAATTGTAGATTTACCATATGGTGGAGGTAAAGGTGGAATCGTTTGTGATCCACGTGATATGTCATTCCGTGAGTTAGAAAGACTTAGTCGCGGTTATGTTCGTGCAATTAGCCAAATCGTAGGACCAACTAAAGATATTCCAGCTCCAGACGTATTTACAAACTCACAAATTATGGCTTGGATGATGGATGAATATTCTAGAATAGATGAATTTAACTCACCTGGTTTTATTACTGGTAAACCATTAGTACTAGGTGGATCTCACGGCCGTGAAACAGCTACTGCTAAAGGTGTAACGATTGTAATTCGTGAAGCAGCAAAACGTAGAGGTATTGAATTAGAAGGTGCACGAGTTGTTATCCAAGGATTTGGTAATGCAGGTAGCTTCTTAGCGAAATTCATGCATGATGCTGGCGCAAAAGTTATTGGTATTTCTGATGCTTATGGTGCACTTCATGATCCAAACGGCTTAGACATTGATTATTTATTAGATCGTAGAGATAGCTTTGGTACAATTACTAAACTATTTAATAATACAATTTCAAATAAAGAATTATTAGAATTAGATTGTGATATCTTAGTTCCAGCAGCGATTGAAAATCAAATTACAAAAGATAATGCTCATAATATTAAAGCAAATATTGTAGTTGAAGCTGCAAACGGACCAACAACTCTTGAAGCTACTAAGATTTTAACAGAGCGCGGAATTTTATTAGTTCCAGACGTATTAGCTAGTGCTGGTGGCGTAACTGTTTCTTACTTTGAATGGGTACAGAATAACCAAGGTTACTACTGGACTGAAGAAGAAGTAGAAGATCGATTAGAAAAAGTTATGGTACGTTCATTTAATAATATTTATGAAACAAGTGTAAATAGAAAAGTAAATATGCGATTAGCTGCTTACATGGTTGGTGCGCGTAAAATGGCTGAAGCTAGCCGATTTAGAGGTTGGGTATAAGATTATATTTGAAGTTAAAAACAAGGTGGAAAATATCCATCTTGTTTTTTTTGATTAGCTATTATTAGACAAATTGAATATTTTCCGTAAAATAGAAATAGTAAATAAATCTAAGACTCTAGTTTATTGGAGATGTTTCAAATGGAAAAAGTTGAAGTTCTGATCATTGGCGGAGGACCTTGTGGTATTGCAGCTTACTTAGCATTAAAAAATAAGGGGATATCTGCATTAATAATTGAAAAAGGAAATATTGTCCATACCCTCAGTCGATTTCCAACGCATCAAACATTTTTTAGTACAAGTGAAAAATTAGAAGTGGGAAATATTCCATTTATTATTGAAGGTAGAAAACCAAAAAAACACCAAGCTCTAGCATATTACCGTGATGTTGTTAAACGAAATAACATTAAAATTAATGCATATGAAGAGGTAAAAACAGTTAGTAAGAAAAATGATTTTATCATCGAATCCGTTACAATAAACGGTGAAGAAAAACGTTATGAAGCAAAAGCGGTTATTGTAGCAACTGGATATTATGACCAACCTAACTATTTATCAACGCCTGGTGAACAGCTTAGTAAAGTTTCGCACTACTTTTTTGAAGGTCATAAACATTTTAATCAGAAGGTTGTTATTATTGGTGGTAAAAACTCAAGTGTTGATGCAGCACTAGAATTAGAAAAATGTGGAGCGGATGTAACTGTACTTTATAGAGGTAGCTCTTATTCACCAAGTATTAAACCATGGGTTCTACCTGAATTCGAGGCACTTGCCCGTTCTGAAACAATTAAAATGGAATTTAACGCAAATCTAATTGAAATCAAAGAATCATCAGTAGTATACGAAAAAGAAGGGCAAATAATTGAGATTGAGAATGACTTTGTCTATGCCATGACAGGTTACCACCCTGATCATACATTAATTAAAAGTATGGGCGTAAAAGTTGATGATACAACAGGAAGACCTTTATTTAATCCAGAAACGATGGAAACAAATATTGAAGGTATTTATATTGCAGGGGTAATTGCTGCAGGAAACAATGCAAACGAAATTTTTATAGAAAATGGTCGTTTTCACGGTGACTTAATAGTTTCCCACTTAGCTAGTAAATAAAAATTTTAATTAAACTAAAAACGTAGCGATGCTACGTTTTTTTTATTAAAGAATTTCAAGCCGTTTTATGTTTACTTAAAGAATTTTAAAATGTTATAATTTCATGTGAAATGAGGTGCTGAAATGAAAAAAGTAGTATTAATAACAACGGGTGGAACGATTGCTAGTAAACCAAATGCAGAATCAGGTAAGTTAGATTCTGGAGCATTGTCAGGACAAGAAATTGCAGATATGCTCAATTTACCAAAAGACATAAATGTTATTGTTGATTCTTTTTTCCAAGTTCCAAGTATGCACATAGGCTTCGAACATTGGATGTTGTTAAAGAATAAGATTGAAGAACACTATCAAGATGAAACAATCGATGGGGTTGTCGTTACCCATGGAACTGATACGTTAGAAGAAACGGCTTATTTTTTAGATTTAACAATTGACGATGATCGTCCAGTTGTTATTACTGGCTCTCAAAGATCACCAGGTGAATTAGGTACCGATGCTTTTATCAATTTAAGACATGCTATTTATACTGCATCTGACGAATCTGCTCGAAACGTCGGTACAGTTGTTGTCTTTAATGAACGTATTTTTACTGCAAAATATGTTAAAAAAGAACATGCATCTAATATTCAAGGGTTTAACGTATTTGGATTCGGATACTTAGGTATTATCGATAACGATAAAGTACATATCTATCAAAAACCGGTATTAAAGGATAAATACAAAATTACAAGTGAATTACCTCAAGTTGATATCATTAAATGTTATATTGAGGCAAAAGGATATTTAATTAAAGCAGCTGTTGAAAATGGTGCTAAAGGAATTGTCCTTGAAGGCGTTGGAAGAGGACAGGTTTCTCCACATATGACTGAAGAAATTGAAAAAGCTGTTAAAGATGGTATTAAAGTAATCATCACAACTAGTTCTGAAGAAGGCGAAGTATATCCGACTTATGATTATTATGGAAGTGCCTATGATTTAGTTAATAAAGGTGTTATTTTAGGTAAAGATTATGATAGTAAAAAGGCAAGAATTAAATTAACTGTTATGTTAGCATCCGAAGTGAATGACATTCTTGAAGGATTCTCTAAATAATTTTTACTTGTCTATACATTTCACAAAAACGTGCTTAGCACGTTTTTTTAATTTGTTAAGAGATTGATGAATTAAAAATTAAATTCAAAATTGTGTATAAAATTATTTGAATCTAATCATACTGGTAATAAAAAAGGTATGATCTTAAATGAAAAGAATCGAGCGAATATTATTTAAATTAATTATTATTCAGTTATTTTGTTTAGTCATCAGTCAATACGTCTTATCATTCCCTAGTCTTTCTGTCTATTTAACCAAAATAGAATTGTATGAAGGTGTTACGCAAAAAGCTAAGGACGTCACGAGAGAAGTATATAATCATATTGGTAAATAGGTGAATTCGTCGGAATCATATGGTAATATAAAATAAAGCAGGCTAGCCTGCTTTATTTTTATTTGTTTTAATTTTTTAGGACATGATAAGATTAAAGGTTGCTATTGAAGTAGCACTTTTTTTATGTAGGAGGACTTATGAGTAAAAAAATTAGTATAGCGATAGATGGACCAGCAGCTGCCGGTAAAAGTACAGTTGCAAAGATTGTTGCAAAAAAATTAGGATATGTATACATAGATACAGGTGCCATGTACCGTGCTCTAACCTTTAAAGCAATCCAAAACAATATTGATGTCAATAACGAGATGGATTTAAGTAATTTACTTTCAAATATTACGATCAAGTTAATCCCGGAAGAAGGGACTCAAAAGGTTTTCATCGATGATGTAGATGTTTCAGAGCCAATAAGAACACCAGAAGTAACTAGAAACGTATCATTTGTTGCAAAACATAGTTTAGTTCGTGAAAAAATGGTCGATTTACAACGCCAATATGCCGTAAATGGTGGGGTTGTAATGGATGGAAGAGATATTGGGACTCATGTATTAGTCGGTGCAGAAGTTAAGATCTTTATGATTGCTTCTGTAGATGAACGTGCTCAAAGAAGACATATCGAAAATGTCAAAAATGGTTTTGAAAGTGATTTAGAGCAATTGAAAATAGAAATAGCGACAAGAGACAGAATTGACTCAGAAAGAGAAGTTTCACCATTGAAAAAAGCTGATGATGCAATCTCATTAGATACTACTTCAAAAAACATTGATGATGTCGTAAATGACATATTAACGATAGTCGAAGGGAAAATAAAAAATATTTAGAAGAATTAGTCATCAGATTTCTTGACTTTTCTGCTTATTTATTAGAAGGTAAAAGAGGATAATACATAATTGGCCTATCCATTTTTAAAACATAAGGAGGAATATGACATGGTTGAAAAAGTAATGCCAGAAGTTGGGGAAATTATCTCTTGTGTAGTAGAACAAATTGAAGATAAGCAAGCAATCGTAGGTTTCGGTGGAAAAACAGATGGTATTCTTCCAATAAAAGAAATTTCAAACGTACATATCGAAAACGTAAGTGACGCGCTAACTGTTGGACAAGAAATTGAATTAAAGGTTATTAAAGTTGAAGAAGATACAGTTGTATTTTCTAAACGTGCCGTAGATTCAGTTAAGGCTTGGGAACAATTAGAAGGAAAATTAGCTAGTAAAGAAGTTTTTGAAGTAATCGTTACAGAGCAAGTAAATGGTGGACTAATTGCAGACGTAGGCGTTCGTGGATTTATTCCAGCTTCACTTGTTTCAAAAAAATTCGTTGAAGATCTAGGAGGCTTTGTTGGTCAATCGCTTGAAGTAGTAATTGAAGAACTAGATCGCGAAAAAAATCGAGTAATCTTATCTCATAAAGCTGTTGAGCAATTAAATGAAATTGAAAATCGCCGTCAAGCATTTTCTTCTATTAAAGTTGGGCAAATCGTTGAAGGTAAAGTAGAAAGATTAACAAATTTCGGTGCTTTTGTAAATATTGGTGGAATAGATGGGCTAGTCCATGTATCTCAAATGTCTCATAAACGAGTTACAAAACCTGAAGAGATTGTATCTGTAGGAGATACTGTAAAAGTTCAAGTTCTTTCAATTGACACAGATACAAACCGTATTGCTTTATCAATGAAAGCAATTCAGCCAGGACCATGGGATCAATTAAATCCAAGCATTAAAGCCGAGGCGGTTATCGAGGGGACTGTAAAACGTCTTACAAACTTTGGTGCATTTGTAGAAGTACAAAATGGAATTGAAGGATTAGTTCATGTTTCCCAAATTGCTGATAAGCATATTAAAAATCCAAACGAAGTCTTAACTGTTGGTCAAGAAGTAAAAGTAAAAGTTTTAGAAATTAATCCTACTGAAAAACGCTTATCATTAAGCATTAAAGAAGCTGGTGAAGCTGAACTTCAAGAGGATATTGCTAGATACGTACAACCAAGTGAAAGTGGTTTCCAATTAAGCGAACTACTTGGTGATAAGTTAAATAAATTTAAAAAATAATAAAAAATCCTTCAGCCATTTGCTGAAGGATTTTTATTTAGAACACTTTAGTTATGCTGATTTTCTGCTCTTGCCTCTTCAGGTGTGTCTAAACGTGTAGCACCTTTATAATGTATGCTTTGATCTCGATCAGATTCAACTCTTCGAGATTGTTTAAGTTTCTTTTCTTGACGATCTTTTCCCACTCGATTCACCTCCAAAAAAATCTCATTTATAGATTCGTTTTAAATGCAACTTCTTATACACTTTCTTTTCGATTTGATTATTTTTGAATATGAATTGTTCATACTAGTACTATTAGGAGGTTTTTGTGTGCAGGGTAGTTTATTTATATTTACTTCTTGGATTATTGTTTTATTTCTTTTGTTTTATAGGGATCGAACTAAGAAGAATTTCTTGTATTTATCTGGAGTGCTTATATTAATTAGTTGTTCAGCTTATACAATTGATCTATTTTCAATTGAAATAAATCTTTCATATATCATTATAATTTTTATCATAAGCTACTTTATTAGTTTATTAAATTTAATTGAGCAAATAGTTCATTTCTTTAAAGGCTTGATTATAGGAATGACATATAGTGTAGTTACACTGCTATCGATTTATGATCCTGCAAGCTTTTTTATTGATGAGAGAATAATTAGTTCATTTTTAGTATTACTACTTACTTTCTTTTTAAGTAAATCCTATTATGACAAAATTCGTTATATAACAATCGGTCTAGTTCAGGGAGAAATTTTTAATTATATTACGTTTAAGTCGATTGATTTTAAATATATAATTGGAGATTTAAGTTGGTTTGATACATTATTAATGTCTATTTTATTATTGTCAGCAATTCAATTCATAGTAATTTACGTATCAAAAGTAAGTCTCAAAAATAGAAAATTACTAAAAAGTTGAAGTGTATTGGTTTTTTCTCGTATTTTTTGTTAAAATAGATAAGTTATTTAAATAAATCAATTTTTAATACTAAACTAAAACTCATTTAGATGATTTAAATGGTACATAGTTATGCTAGGAAGGATGAATTAAATGTCTAAACCGACAGTTGCTATAGTTGGACGACCAAATGTAGGGAAATCAACTATTTTTAATAGGGTAGTGGGAGAAAGAATTTCAATTGTAGAAGATATTCCAGGAGTTACTCGTGATCGTATTTACAGTTCAGGAGAGTGGTTAAATCAAGAATTTAGTTTAATCGATACAGGTGGAATTGACATCGGTGATGAGCCATTTTTAGAGCAAATTCGTCAACAAGCTGAAATCGCAATTGATGAAGCGGATGTTATTATTTTTCTAACAAATGGACGTGAAGGTGTTACAGCGGCAGATGAGGAAGTTGCTAAAATCCTTTATAAAACAAAAAAACCGGTAGTATTAGCCGTTAATAAAGTCGATAATCCTGAAATGAGAAGCGATATTTACGACTTTTATGCATTAGGTTTTGGAGAAGTATTTCCAATCTCAGGTTCACATGGTTTAGGAATAGGTGATTTACTTGATGAAGTTGTAAAACATTTCCCTGAGCAAGAAGATGATAATTACGATGAAGAGACAATTAAATTTAGTTTAATTGGACGACCAAATGTAGGGAAGTCATCTTTAGTAAATGCATTATTAGGTCAAGAACGTGTAATTGTAAGTAATGTTGCAGGAACTACACGTGATGCAGTCGATACGCCTTATTCAAAAGATGGCCAAGACTATGTCATTATCGATACAGCTGGTATGAGAAAAAAAGGTAAAGTTTATGAAAGTACGGAAAAATACAGCGTATTACGTGCTTTACGTGCAATTGAGAGATCAGATGTCGTCTTAGTTGTATTAGATGGTGAAGAAGGTATTATCGAACAAGATAAGAAAATCGCTGGTTATGCTCATCAAGCAGGTAGATCAATTGTTATTGTTGTAAATAAATGGGATGCAGTAGAAAAAGATGAAAAAACGATGAATGATTTCATTGAAAACATTCGAGCACATTTCCAATTCTTAGACTACGCTCCAATTGTATTCCTATCAGCTAAAACGAAGAAACGAACTCAAACTTTATTACCGATGATAAATAAAGCATGTGAAAGCCATAGTTTACGTGTTCCAACAAATGTACTAAATGATGTTATTATGGATGCAATTGCGATGAATCCAACACCTACACATAATGGACAAAGATTAAGAGTGTATTATGCAACTCAAGTAGCAATTAAACCACCAACATTTGTTGTTTTTGTAAATGATCCTGAATTACTTCATTTTAGTTACGAGCGTTTCTTAGAAAATCGTATTAGAGATGCTTTTGATTTCGAGGGATCTCCAATTAAGATTATCGGTCGTGCACGAGCTTAAATTCGAAATATGGATTCTTTATGAAGGGGAGTGTTGATTTGGAAAAAATCGCTGTTTTAGGTGCAGGTAGTTGGGGAACTGCTTTAGCCATGGTTTTATCAGATAATGGGCATACGGTTACTTTATGGGGAAATAAATCCGAACAAATAAATGAAATAAATGAACAACATACGAATAAAAGATACTTACCGGAAATTAATTTACCTCAAAATTTAAAGGGATCGGTTAATTTAAAGGAAGCAATCAATGGGGCTAACTATATTTTGCTTGTTGTACCGACTAAAGCAATAAGAGAAGTTTGTCAGCAATTAAATAATGAATTAACGAACGAGGTTACGATCATCCATGCAAGTAAAGGGATTGAGCCAGACACATCTAAGCGTGTTTCTGAAATGATCTCTGAAGAAATTGATTCGAAATTCTTAAAATCGGTAGTAGTATTATCAGGACCAAGTCATGCTGAAGAAGTTGCTTTAAGACATCCAACGACTGTAACATCGGCATCAAAAAATATGGAAGATGCGGAAATTGTTCAAGAATTATTCTCAAATGGTTATTTCCGTGTATACACAAACGAAGATGTAATCGGTGTAGAAATTGGTGGAGCATTAAAGAATATTATCGCACTTGCTGCTGGTATTACTGACGGACTTGGGTATGGCGACAATGCCAAAGCTGCATTAATGACACGAGGACTTGCAGAAATAATTCGTTTAGGCAAGGCTATGGGAGCGAATACTCAAACTTTTGCTGGTTTAACTGGAATGGGCGACTTAATCGTAACTTGTACGAGTGTCCATAGTCGTAACTGGAGAGCCGGTAATTTATTAGGGAAAGGCAAATCTTTAGACGAAGTACTAGATAATATGGGTATGGTCGTTGAAGGAGTTCGCACGACTAAGGCTGCATATCAATTAGCAAAACAAGTAAATGTAGAAATGCCAATTGTTAATGAATTACACGCAGTTTTATTTGAAAATAAAAATCCTAAATTAGCAGTTGATGCACTGATGTCTCGTGTAAAAAAACATGAAGGCGAAAGTACTTCAAATTATATAAGCGATCTTACCGAGTAATTAATTTATATAGTCAGATTAAAAGCATTAAAACTTTGTTTTAGTGCTTTTTCTTTTATGGACTAAAATAGGCGTTTCACCATTTCTCTTTTTTTGCATAGCATATTTGTATAGAAAAGAAGGAGGTTTGAATGGTGACTAATAATAATCCAAATGGTTTCTTCGATAAAATTGAAAAGAAAGCAAATGTAAGCAAATCAGATATTTTTAAAGTCGCTGATTCAGTAAAAGATGCAAACTTTAAAGATGAAGCAACTGTTAGAAAACTAGTTCGTCAAATTGCATTGATGACAGGTCGTCAAGTTTCTAAGGAAAAAGAAGACAAAATCGTTCAAGCAATTGTTACAAATAATATGCCATTAGATTTTCAATCATTAACAAATATGTTTAAACAAAAATAATTGGGCTTATTCTTCAGCGATGTATTTAGTGCATAATCATACATTTTCGCATAATATAGAATGACTTATACCGGATGTATTCTGGTGGGTGTTAGTCGAAGAAGATTACGAAGCAATTGCCCCAGTTTGCTTCGAAGAAAGAAGGAGTATATTTTTACTTTTTCTTTCTTTTTATTTTGCACTTTTAAATATGTGAATGGTCCTGAGTGCCTCCTTGGTTCGTTTTAACAAGGAGGTATTTTGATGGTGTTTGTTAAGGTGTAACTAGTGAATTTGTTCTAATGGATTTTTTATGAAGCAAAGAAATAAATTAATAACTTCCAAGTATACTTAAGCATTAAATAAGTCGATAATGTCTTAATAGGATTAAAAAAGATTTTAATTCAAATCATGTGATTATTTTGATACTATAATAATGGTAGAAAATACATAGGGGGAACATAATGAACGCGGCACATATTAATGAAATTATTTCTTTTGTAGGAATCGGCTTAATGCTTTTATCATTATTTTTAATTTTCTTGAGTAGAAACAAAATAAAAATAAAATTTTTAAAAATGATTACAGCCTTCATTGCATATATGTCTTTAATTATTTCAGGGATTTTAATTACATATATCGTGTTAAGCTGGCCTAGTTAATGAGAATAAAGGGGACTAACATGAAAAAGCTATTTCTTTCCATTCTAATGTGCTTTGTAATTAGTTTATTAAGTGGCTGTTTATATCCACAAGATAAACTTGCACAAAATCAAGTACCATACGATGATCAATTGCAATCTGTTCAAACTGCAGTTAATAAATTTAAGGAAAACAATTCAGGAATGTTACCTATAAAAAACAAGGATATGAGTACACCAATTTATATTAAATATCCAATTGATTTTACAAAACTAACACCTGGCTATTTAAGTGATGCACCTGGTAATTCTTATGAAAATGGTGGGATCTTTCAGTACGTATTAATAGATGCAGAAAAGAATCCGACGGTTAAATTAGTCGATCTTAGAATTGCAGAAAAACTAAGAGATGTATCCTTAAGAGTAGAAGTTTATAAAGATAAACATACATACCCACCAATCAAGAAAACATTGGCTAATGGTGTTTTTCTATTAAACTATAAAAAGATGGGTTTCAAAGAAGAACCGTTCGTAGTCAGTCCTTATAGCAATAAGAACTTACCAATCATAATGGGGAATGATGGGGAGTTTTATGTTGACTATTCAACTGATTTATATGCAAAAATTAAAGAAGCGAAAAATTATAAATTCGGTGAAGATATTCGTTCTATTTTAGTAAAAGACTCTCCAATCGTGCCTGCATACTCACTTCCATATACGATTAAAGATGGACAACCGGTGTTTTTAGAACAAAAATAAATAATATAAATCATAATCCTTTGATAAAAGAATACATTTTATCGAAGGATTTTTTTATTTGATCCGAAGTGAGTAAAAAGAAAAAATAAAAAATCTTGTCATAACTCACTAGGACAACATCATAGAATGATATTGTCATAGGTATACTACTTCAAGTCAATTATTCCCATGTATTGATAAATCGGGAGGGGAACACATGGAAAAGATAGATATTTTTAAAGACATTGCCGAGCGCACAGGAGGAGATATCTACTTAGGTGTTGTAGGTGCCGTGCGTACTGGTAAATCAACATTTATTAAACGCTTTATGGAAGCAGTTGTAATCCCTAATATTCAAAATGAAGCGGATCGTGCTAGAGCACATGATGAATTACCTCAAAGCGCTGCAGGTAAAACAATAATGACTACTGAACCAAAATTCGTTCCGAATCAAGGAGTTAAAATTCATGTAGCGGATGGGTTAGATGTAAATATTCGATTAGTAGATTGCGTTGGTTATAGTGTGCCAGGAGCTAAAGGGTATGAGGATGAAAATGGTCCTAGAATGATTAGCACTCCTTGGTATGAAGAACCGATTCCATTTAATGAAGCGGCGGAAATCGGTACAAGAAAAGTTATTCAAGAGCATTCAACAATTGGAGTTGTTGTAACAACTGATGGCACAATTGGAGAAATAGCTAGATATGATTATATCGAAGCAGAGGAAAGAGTAGTTGCTGAATTAAAAGAAGTTGGAAAGCCTTTCATTATGGTGATCAACTCTTCTCAGCCATATCATCCTAATACAGAGGCACTTAGACAAGAACTATCTGATAAGTACGATATTCCTGTCATTGCATTAAGTGTTGAAGCAATGCGCGAAGGAGATGTAATGAACGTACTTCGCGAAGCCTTATATGAATTCCCAGTCCTTGAGGTGAACGTAAACTTACCTAGCTGGGTATTAGTTTTAAAAGAAAATCACTGGCTACGCCAAAGCTACCAAGAAGCAATACAAGAAACAGTTAAAGATATTAAGCGATTAAGAGATGTAGACTATGTAGTTGGCCAATTTAGTGATTATGAATTTATTGAACATGCACAACTAGCTGGAATAGATATGGGTCAAGGGGTTGCAGAGATTGATTTATCTGCACCAGATGAGTTATATGATCAAGTCTTAAAAGAGGTTGTAGGAGTAGAAATTCGCGGAAAAGATCATTTATTAGAATTAATGCAAGATTTCGCTCATGCAAAACAAGAATATGATCAAGTAGCAGATGCTTTAAGAATGGTTAAACAGACCGGCTATGGAATTGCTGCACCTTCACTTTTAGATATGAGCTTGGATGAGCCAGAAATTATACGCCATGGTTCAAGGTTTGGGGTGAAATTAAAAGCAGTAGCACCTTCTATTCATATGATTAAAGTTGATGTCGAGTCAACGTTTGAACCAATCATCGGAACTGAAAAACAAAGTGAAGAACTTGTTAAATACTTAATGCAAGATTTTGAAGATAATCCATTATCAATTTGGAACTCAGATATATTTGGACGTTCATTAAGTTCAATCGTGCGTGAAGGCATCCAAGCGAAACTTTCTCTAATGCCTGAAAATGCAAGATATAAATTGAAGGAAACTTTAGAAAGAATTATTAACGAAGGAAGTGGCGGTTTAATTGCAATTATCCTTTAATTATTAATTGATCAGGTGGTAAAAACCATCTGATTTTTTTTGTGTTTGCTATAAATAAAGGTTAATCTTTAAAAAATCTAATCGTTATTTTTATTTAAGGAAATGAAATTTGAAGAAAAAACATAGAAAATTAGTAAGATAAAATAAATAACATTCGACAAATTTCAACAAAAGTTAATTTATTAAAAATCATCAAAAAAATTAAAAAAATGCCAATTAATACAGTAATCATCGTACTTTCACGAGACCTTGTAACAAAATTGAAGACGAAACATGAATTTTTCAGAAAAATCACCACCTGTTTTCGAGTAATTCCAACATTTTCTTATAAAACATATTGAAAAAAGCCGTAGAATCGTATAATATAAGGCATGACAAAGAAATTAATTGGAATTTGTTGTATAAAATTTAAAATTTTGGTCACAAATGAAATTAAGAAACATTTCTAAAATTTTGGGAGGAGGTGAAAGACATGAACAAAACAGATTTAATCAATGCAGTTGCTGAAGCTGGTGAATTAACTAAAAAACAAGCTACTTTAGCAGTAGACGCTGTATTCGAATCAATTCTTGGTGCGTTACAAAACGGGGATAAAGTACAATTAATCGGATTTGGTAACTTTGAAGTTCGTGAGCGTGCAGCTCGTAAAGGACGTAATCCACAAACTGGCGAGGAAATCGAAATCGCAGCTAGTAAAGTTCCAGCTTTCAAACCTGGTAAAGCGCTTAAGGATGCAGTAAAATAATTACATAATTTAAGCGAAAAAGAAGGATGCTAATAAAAGCATCCTTCTTTTTTTGCTAAAAAAAGTCCAAAAAGTCCCATGATTTTGGGATCAATCATTAATTTTGGACATAGAAAGCGTTGTTTTTAGGTGATCTTAAAGAAAGTATCCTTCTTTTTTTTGCCTATAAAAAAAGAATTATGTTAAAATAAAACGAATCTGATAGTGAATATTAGAATTTTTTTTAGCATGGGGGATACATTAATGAATGAAGTTAATTTAGAAAAAATTGAACAAGCGGTTCGTCTAATTCTCGAAGCTATCGGTGATGATCCAAATAGAGAAGGAATTTACGAAACGCCAAAGCGAGTTGCGAAAATGTATGCTGAAGTATTCTCTGGTATGCGCCAAGATGAAAAAGCTCATTTACATAAAGTATTTGGTGAAGATCATGAAGAATTAGTTCTTGTAAAAGATATTCCATTCCATTCAATGTGCGAACATCATCTATTACCTTTTTACGGAGTTGCTCATGTAGCGTACATTCCTAGAAATGGTAGAGTAACTGGTTTAAGTAAATTAGCCCGTACTGTAGAAACAGTAGCTAAAAGACCTCAGTTACAAGAGCGTATTACTGCCTCAGTAGTAGATGCTATTATGGAAGTTCTACAACCACACGGTGCAATGGTAGTTGTAGAAGCTGAACATATGTGTATGTCTATGCGTGGAGTAAGAAAACCAGGCTCAAAAACTGTTACGACTGCAGTTCGTGGCTCACTTAAAGAAGATGTGCAAGGAAGAAATGAAATACTTGCAATGATTCATTCAACTAAATAGAATCTAATAATCAAAAAGCAGGGCGTTTGACAGGCAGTCTAAAAAGCCGGAAGTCCTGCTTTTTTTAAAATATTCATTATAAAATAATTCAAGTTGATTGAGCAATCAACTTATACCATCTAAAATACTTATGGTATAATGAAAAAATCAGTTATAAATGGAATGGATGGAAATAATGAATAGTATTCACGAGTTAAAAAATGAAGTAATCACTCAAATCTTACATACGATTAAACACCCATATTTAAATCAACATCTGCAAGCACCGACAATTGATGATGTAAAGGTTACTTTATTAATAAATTTATTAAATGATCACAATTTTACGAGTGATAAAATTGTACATTACTGTAAAGCCTTGATGATTCATCAAATTGCATTAGATACTCATGAAAAGGTATCCACATATGAAGGTACTCCAATGGATCGTGAGAAGAAACAATTAACCGTTTTAGAAGGAGACTTATATAGTGGACTATACTACGATGCTCTGTCTAAAACTGGGGAAATTGGTTTAATTCGAGAACTGTCATATGCTGTTAAAGAAATGAATGAAGAGAAGATCAATCTAGTTCACGAACAATTTAGTTCTTTAGAAGATCTTTTCAACTGTATAACTGTAATCGAATCAACTATACTTGTACATTTTGCAAAATTTATTTCAGCAGAAGAATCTATAAAGCATATTGAGCAAGAATGTTTAATGTCAAGATTGAAAAAAGAATTCGAACAATCTTCAGTTGAAAACTACTCTGATTTTATTTCTCAATTTCAAAGAATAATGGGGATTGTTGATTTAGCTAAAACAAAAGAAGAATTATCAAAAATAATACAATTACAAAATTAATCTACATAGAAGTAATCGTAATTAGTTTAGTGGGGGTTTATATGACTCAATCAAAAGAAGAACGCGTACATGACGTGTTTGAAAAGATTTACAATAAATATGATACAATGAATGGTATTATTAGTTTTAGACGACATATTGCTTGGCGCAAACAAACTATGAAAATTATGAATGTTCAAAAAGGTATGAAAGCGCTTGATGTATGCTGTGGTACTGGTGAATGGACAATTGCACTTGCAAATACAGTTGGAAAAGACGGAGAAGTAGTAGGATTAGACTTTAGCAAAAATATGCTATCAATTGGTGAAGAAAAAGTTAAAAATATGCATTTGGACCAAGTAAAATTAATTCATGGCAATGCTATGGAGTTACCATTTGAGGACAACTATTTTGATGTCGTTACAATTGGATTTGGTTTAAGAAATGTTCCAGATTATTATCAAGTGTTGAAGGAAATGACAAGAGTCGTGAAACCTGGGGGTATTGTTGTGTGTTTAGAAACATCACAACCGACTGCATTTGGTATTAGACATGTGTATAAAGCGTATTTTAAATACATCATGCCGATTTTTGGGAAAATATTTGCTAAAAGCTTTAAAGAATATTCTTGGCTACAAGAAAGTGCAAGCACGTTCCCAGGAATGAATGAACTTGCAAATCTTTTCAAAAAAGCAGGATTAGAAAAAATAAAAATTAAACCTTATACTTTTGGTGTAGCAGCAATGCATTTAGGTGTTAAACCAAAAAGCTAGTTACAAAAAAGCGAGAAAATGGGATGAATAGTAAGGTGAACGGAATGAAGGTTAAATGGAAATATTCTTATTTAAAAAAGGACATTAATGAGATTGAAAGCACGCTTCATAAAGTAGTTAATTCTTCACAGCCAATTTTGAAAAACGCTTCTGTACAGTTGCTTGAATCTGGTGGTAAAAGAATTAGACCAGTTTTTGTATTGCTTAGTGCTAAATTTGGACAATATAACCTTCAATCGATTAAAAATGTAGCAGCTACTTTGGAAATCATACATATGGCATCATTAGTTCATGATGATGTAATTGATGAAGCTAGTTTACGAAGAGGTAAACCGACAATCAATTCCACTTACAATGATCGTGTTGCTATGTATGCAGGGGATTTTTTATTTGCAAAAGCATTGGAATGTATGTCAGAAATCGAAATCCCATTGGCCCATCAAAAATTATCTGAGACTATTTTAGAGATTTGTTTAGGTGAGATTGAACAAATAAAAGATAAATATAATTTTGACCAAAATTTAAAATGTTATTTAAGAAGAATTAAACGAAAAACTGCACTTTTAATTTCAGCAAGTTGTGAAATTGGTGCAATTGCATCAGGAGCCTCTCCGGCTTTTCAAAAGTGTTTAAAAGATTACGGATACTATTTAGGTATGTCCTTTCAAATTATGGACGATATTCTTGATTTTACGGCTTCTGAGAAAGAATTAGGAAAACCATCAGGTAGCGATTTAATCCAAGGGAATATTACATTACCTGTCTTGTTTGCGATGAATGATTTAGCTCTTAAAGAGAAAATTGAATCCGTTTATGAAGGAATCGATCCGGAATCTGTAAAACCTCTTATCAATCAAATTCGTAAAAGTACATATATTAAAGCAGCAAGAAAAGTCAGTGAAGCATATTTACAAAAATCTTTAAACAGTATCAATAGCCTTCCTAATAGTGAAGCAAAGGAAATGTTAATATTAATTGCTAAAAATATTGGAAATCGAAAAAACTAGAGGCGGGGAAAATGCTAGTGCATTTACAACTGCCTCTTTTGGCTTTTTAGATACGTATAGAACTCCCGTTAATCAGTTATATTGATTAAAGTTAATGAATAATCTGGAAGCGATTTCAATTTTTATAATATAACAAGATTTTAAACTATTGATAATTTTATAAATTGATGTTACTATTCTAACTGTGTTGTTTATACATAATTGAAATCAAGTGAGGTAGAGCATAATGGAAAGAACTTATTTAATGGTAAAACCTGATGGTGTACAACGTAACTTAATTGGTGAAATCGTTTCACGTTTCGAAAAAAAGGGTTTCCAATTAGTTGGAGCTAAATTAATGCAAGTGAGTAAAGAACAAGCTGAAACTCACTATGCTGAGCACAAAGAACGTCCTTTCTTTGGTGAATTAGTAGACTTCATCACTTCAAGCCCAGTATTCGCTATGGTTTGGGAAGGCGAAAATGTAATCGCTACCGCTCGTCAAATGATGGGAGCAACAAACCCTAAAGATTCAGCACCAGGAACAATCCGTGGAGAGTATGCTGCAACTGTAGGCAAAAACATTATCCATGGTTCAGATTCACCTGCTAGTGCAGAACGTGAAATCGGTATTTTCTTCAATCAAAATGAATTAGTTGAATACTCTAAGCTTATTAAAGAGTGGGTATACTAATAAATAAAAAGTTTTAGACAAAGAAGTCAGCATAATTGCTGGCTTTTTTATTTTGGAAATGATTAAAATCTAGATCTGTGGATCAATTTTCGTATTAACTTAGTAGAATCGTTATGAGTAAGCAAAATAGTGAATAAGTTATAAATTGTAAAAAAATAATACATTGACAGCCTCTTTAAATCTGCTTATAATCATCATTAATAACTTTTTTAATGAATCTTTTGACAATTAAATATATTGCGATGATAAGGGCACAGTAGGCATAACTTCCCTGTTTAAGAGAGCTGACGTAAGCTGCGAGTCAGTACATATGGTATGCTGAATTACATTCTTGGAGCAATTTCTTTTTCATTTATTGAAAATAGAAACGGTCGTTTTGATCGTTAACAAAATGAAGGTGGTGAACAAAAGTTTTGTTCACAACTAGGGTGGTACCGCGATTAATTAATTCGTCCCTACTGTTTATTCAGTAGGGGCTTTTTGTTTTTATTTTTTACATGCCTACTACTTGATGAAAAGTAGAGGTGTTGGACATTAGAATTTTTAAATTTAAGGGGGAAAAGGAAATGAGTACAAATAATGAATTAATAAATTTACGTGATAAGGTTGATGAGATTAATTTAAAAATCGTTGAATTATTAAACGAGCGTGGAAAAGTTGTTCAAGAAATTGGTCAACAAAAGATTAAACATGGTATCAAGCGTTTCGATCCAGTTCGTGAGCGTGAAGTGTTAGATATGATTGCAAATGTAAATGAGGGCCCTTTTGAAACGTCAACTTTACAACATATTTTCAAGACGATCTTCCAAGCAAGCTTAGAACTACAAGAGGATGATCACAGAAAAGCTCTTTTAGTTTCAAGAAAGAAAAAGCCTGACAATACAATTGTTACAGTGAAAAATGATATTGTCCTTGGTGATGGTTCTCAATCATTTATTATGGGACCGTGTGCAGTTGAGAGCTACGAACAAGTACGTGCAGTAGCACAAGCTATGAAACAGCAAGGTTTAACAATGATGCGAGGCGGTGCATTTAAACCTAGAACTTCTCCATACGATTTCCAAGGTCTTGGATACGAAGGACTACAAATTTTAAG